>SKID01000338.1 GCA_007116605.1 Tissierellia bacterium | reverse complement strand
AATATCATGACGGTTTCTTTTTGCGTAAAACCACTTTCCACCAGTCTGTGATGTAAATGACCTCGGTCTGCTTCCATGATGGGTTGTCGATTAATCATGCGTCTTATAATTGCAAAGGCAGTGTCTAAAATTGGAATGCCTAAAACTAAAATCATGACGCCCAATGTTAATAATGTGGCCGTCTTCATAACCCCTCGAATGGCTAATATGGATAACATATACCCCAAAAATAATGATCCTGTATCTCCCATAAAGATTTTAGCAGGATTAAAATTATAAGGCAAAAATCCTAAAGCTGCACCTGCTAAGACTGCACATTCTACCATAATAAACTCAAATCCATTTAAAGCTGCTATAAACATTAATGCTGCTGCTGCAATAGCCGATACTCCTGAAGCGAGTCCATCTATTCCATCTATCAGGTTAATGGTATTTGTAATACCTACAATCCAGACCATAGTAACGGGTATAGACAGATTCATCAACATCACAAACTCAGCTTCAGTAAATGGGTTTGAAAACCAAGCAATTTGAACACCACCCCATAATGCCACGCCAGCTGCAATAATCTGCCCAGAAAGTTTTAACTTTGCAGGGATATCCCATACATCATCCGCTAAGCCAATCAGAAAAATCACCGTGGCACCTATCATGATGGATATGGCTGTTCGGTCCATTTCAACAAACAAAAACATCCCTATCATAGCAGACACATAGATGGCTACACCGCCTAAATAAGGGATTGGTTGTTTATGCACTTTTCGCTCATCTTTTGGTACATCTAATACATTAAATTTAAATGCAATCTTACGCGCAATCGGTGTCAATACAAATGACAGCATAAAAGTCACGAAGAACACAAAATAAATACGTCCCATAAAAGCTCCTTTACATTAAGCAGTTATTTCTTTAACTCATAATCCTCAATTTTTTGTATGCGGCGTAAATGTCTACCCCCTTCGAAATCGGTTTCCAACCAAGCTTGAACAATTCGCAAAGCTAAATCTCTTCCAATAACTCTGCCACCCATAGCTAGCATATTTGAGTCATTATGGCATCGGGTCATTTCAGCAGAATAGACATCGTGACACAAACTACATCGAATCCCTTTTACTTTGTTAGCCGTTATAGAAATCCCGATTCCTGTTCCACAGATGACAATCCCTCTATCTGCATCTCCATTAGCAACTGCTTCAGCTGCTTGAATCCCGTAATCCGAATAATCAACTGATGCTAAAGAATCTGTGCCAAAATCTTGCACTTCCATGTTTTTTCCTAATAAATACTCTTTCACAATTTGTTTTAGCTCAAATCCGCCATGATCACTTGCTAATGCTATCTTCATTTTCTTCTCCTAACATACTTAGAATAATTTTATCAATCAATTGTTCCAACATATCCGCTGTTTTTTTATATTGTTCATATCCTTGTCCATAAGGGTCTTCTACATCTCTTTCTATGTCATCGTCATCTACAACTGAAATTAAATGAATTCGTTCACTGTGTTCAGGAAATAATTGATGGAGTAAATCCCTTTGATCTCGAGTCATGACAAAAATCAAGTCCATATCTTCCAAGATTTCTTCAGTGAGTTGCATCGATCGAAACGAAGAAATATCAATGCCTTTTTCCCTCATCATGACTTCTTCACTTTTGCTATTGGCAGGCAGTCCATCTTGGGTAGCAAGTCCTGCTGAAAAGACTTCAATATCCCAGTTATATCCTTTTTCTTCTAACTTATATCTCGTTAAAGCTTCAGCCATAGGGCTTCTACAAGTGTTGCCTGTGCATACAAATAAAAGATTCATTTCTCACCACCACAAATGATTATTCTACCACCTGACGCTTTTCTTAATCGGTTCATTATAGCTACGCCTAAGCCATTCTCTTCTATTCCTTCTATATAAATCATTTCAACACCTAGTAAATCTGCTTTTCTTAATAAGTGATATAAATTAGTAGAGATCTGCATGGGTCTATTTCTTGAACCTAAACTGAGAATAATGCCTTCTTTATAATAAGCACTTGTCTCATCGGTTCCTAAAATCATAATTTTCTTTCCACGAGCAATCCCTTTAGCTGCCTCTTCTTTAATTTTTGCTTGAATGTCCTCGGGTGCACCTGTAAAAACAAACACTTCCCCTTGAGGGGCATAGTGCAAATATTTTTGTCCCGGTGATTTAGGAATCATTTTTTCATGGTGGATTGCAGGATCATAAATGACTGAATCTATGACCTTGGCAATATCTTCAAGGGTAATGCTCCCTGGTCTTAAAATCATAGGAGGATCATGCATTAAGTCAATCACCGTAGACTCCAAACCTACCTGACAGTCTCCACCATCAATAATCATATCTACTTTGCCATCTAAATCTTGAAGAACGTGCTCAAGCTTAGTTGGACTAGGTTTGCCTGAAATATTAGCACTGGGTGCTGCAATAGGAGTGCCGCTTAAGTCAATCAACTTTAATGCAATCTTATTTCTTGGCATGCGAATGGCCACAGTATCTAGCCCTCCTGTCACTTCTTTGGATATAAGAGGCTTTTTCTTAAAAAGCAAGGTTAAGGGACCTGGCCAAAAAGCATCCATCAAAATTTTTGCATCTGTGGGGATCTCTT
>SKID01000172.1 GCA_007116605.1 Tissierellia bacterium | reverse complement strand
TTTGCAGTTAAAAAGTCAGGGTTATCGACAACCACCAATCTTTTTTCAGCCATAAATGGGACCGTTTCCAAAAATCCCATCACTTCTTTAAAACTTTTATCGAAATGACTCACCTCAAGATAATTCATATGAATCATTCCGGGCATATATCGTCGTTTTATTGATTCGATAAATTGATTCATTAAGTATAACTCATGTCCATGAAGAACCATCACCGATTTTAATTGCAATAGTATCCTCCTTTAAGCAGGTTTTTTTTATAATGATTAGTGACAAAAAACAGATGGACCATCCCATAAGGCTCATAGTGATCTTTTCTTTGTCTTGATTCTTGGTATTGACTTGAAAATGGCCTGTTTTGTCTACTTTCACTTGAATCTCACCATCATCAAAAGTACTTAATAATAAGACACCACATAACTCATAACGTTTAATCACTTCATCGCTTGGAATTCCATAGTGGTTTTTACCATAACTCATGATACCATATTCTGGATTAATTTGTTGAATAAATTCCAAACTTGAGCTTGTTTTACTTCCATGGTGAGGTACCATCACAATATTAACTGGATTTAATGATCTCAATAATTGAGCTTCTGTTTCTATTCCAACGTCTCCGGTAAATAGCATGGAAAAATCTTCATATTTCAATTCAATCACTAATGAATTCTGATTTTCATCATTAGAAATCACTTCTTTATTAGGCCATTTAACTGTGAGTTGTAACTGATTATCTAGTAATATGATATCTTCTTGCATAATTGAGTAATAAGTAGTCTCTTGCTCTAAATCTAAATCTTCAGCTGAAAAATGTCCACCAATAAAACTTCCCACTTTTAAATGCTTATTTATCTTATCAATACCACTGTAATGATCTAAATGTAAATGTGAAATAAATATAGCATCTAACTTTTTAATGCCACGCTTGATAAAATATTCTGGGAAAACATAGTCAGTCTGAAAATAATCTTTACCCACTTGACCACCGGCGTCGATCATAAAATGTGCTCTTTTATACTGTACTATGACGGATTGACCTTGACCCACATCAATAATTGCAATTTGTAAAGGATACACCCAGTAAACTGGGATCAATAAGTATATTACATTATATAGTATAAGACCTCCAACAAACACACTGATTAATCTTGCTTCAATGTCTCGCAATTTGATATCATCATCTTTCTGAATTAAAAACACAATAAATAAAGTGACCACATAAAAAAAGATGATTTGATAAATGGGTGGCGAGCCTACTTTTATCTTTACCCAAGGCTTATTACCTAAAGACTCTAGTATATATGTCAAGATACCCATCAACTTAACTGTAGGAAACATAACCCATCGTGCAAGTATTGGTGTTACGATGAATAATCCCAAACCTATCATTGAAAAAACCATCCCTATTGATATTATAGGGACCAACAAAAGATTCATCACAGCACCTAATAAGGGGAGCACATTAAAATAATATAAGCTGATTGGTATTGTCATCCACTGAATCCATAGGATTATCATGATGGTTTTTTTTCTCTTTGAACCCTTGTTATAACCTGGTAAATAATGCACAGTCAATATACTTAAAACAGCAAACACCGATAGCTGAAAGCCCACATCAAACAGCCACATTGGTTTATAAGCTAGCATTAACAGAACCGTTAATCCAAATATCCGATACTTGTCAATCCTTCGGTGTGTCATTTGACCCAGTGAAAGCCATGATAACATCATCAGTGCTCTCACCGTTGATGTGGGAAAACCAATTAAGAAGCCATACAGCCATCCAATAAAAAGGCTAATCACTCTTCTGTAGGGTTGTGGTACTCTCATTAAGATGGCCAATCCTTCAATTGCTGCTATTATTATTCCCATATGCATCCCAGATATTGCCAAAACATGTGCCATACCTAAATGTCGCACCCCTTCTAGAAGGTCTTTATCCATATGAGCAGTTCTGCCTGTCAATAAGCTCTTTAAAATCCCTGAGGGCTTTTCTAGAAAAAACTCATCGCAAAAAAAGTGGATATAATTAATGAATCCATTGGTTATCCTATATCGATAAGGTAACTTTTCAGAAATCACTTGTATTTCATCAACATAAATCACTCCATAAATACCTTTTCTTTTCAAATAGTCCTTGTAATCAAATGTCAAAAAATTAGTTGCGGATTTAGGTTGTGCTAAGATACCAGATCCTTCAATCATCATTCCAGGTTTAATATCATTGTTATAATGCGTATGAAGCAACATTCTACCGTGATAATTTAAGTTTTCACCCTCTATAAGACCTTTTACGATTAAACGTGTTCTAGAAGAGTCCTCGGCATGGTCTACTTCTATCACTTGGACACGGTAACTCATAAGACTTTGGTAATGCGAGTCTAACTTATTTGTGTTAAAATATGAAAAAGAAGTCAAGCCAAAAAAGAAGGCTGATAATCCTAGTGCAATGGCTAAGCATTTGTCTTTATTAGATATTTTCGAGGGATTACTAAGTATGAGATAACCTATCAAAAAGAGTAGCATCATCCATAGAAAAGACGGGTATCGACCTGTCATAATTCCCATAATTAAAGCAAATAACATGATGTACATAAAATCACCCCGAAATATCATAACAGATAGAAT
>SKID01000253.1 GCA_007116605.1 Tissierellia bacterium | reverse complement strand
CATAAGGCACTGAAAATTGCTGATCGTGGCTATGTTTTAGAGACAGGCAAGATTATTGCAGAAGGTAAATCTAGTGACTTATTGGAAGATAGTGCTGTCAAAACGGCTTATCTAGGTGGTTAGTCATCGGATAAAAGAGCCAAGCTCTCTGTGAGTTGGCTCTTTTTTAAATTCAATATTTGCTTTATAGGATTACTCATCAAAGCCTTATTCTTGATCTTTGTACCCTTGCCTGATCATAATTGCTTCACCTGTATCGGTATTTAAATCGTAGATATTAAAATTTGTTCTTATATCAAACCCTTCATAATGAGTGGCTAAATTAATGGATGCGGATCCTTCTTCTCCACTTCTTATACGATGATAAACGCCAGTAGGCCATACCAACACAGCATTGCCATCACATATTTTTTCACCATTATGTAATATTTCAGTAGGTGAAACGGTAAAATGTTCAATTTTCCCATGGTCTTTTGTGTAAACTTCCACATATCTGACACCATGTAAGACAAATAGATTGTCTGCTTGATGTGTATGCATGTACCAGGGTCTTGCTACTTGACCCACAGGACCTGGAGACACTGCTCCTTGATTGTGAAGCACTCTATCAATCGCGTCTACTTTTGGCACCCTTGATTTTTCTAAAATATCAAATACCACACCTGGCGTTCTTCTAAATGGTTTTAATCCAATCACTTGATACAAACCTGGGATTTCTTTGATAATATCTTTGTGAGACATATGACCTCCTACAAAAAATTAAAAGTCCCGAGGGACTTTTAAAATTCTTGATCAAATAATTCTTCAAAAATAGAACCGACTTTATCAAACTCCTCATCACTTTCGATGGCGATAAGTTCTACACCTTCATCATCTTCTTTATAACCGTAAATGAAGTACTCTTCTTGACCTTGTGGTAACAAAGCAATATATTCTTTGTCTTCCACTTCTACAATGGCTAAAATAATACATTCTTTTTCTTCACCATCATCAAAAGTAACCACCATGGTTTCTTGGGGATGATCATGATCACAGCCACATCCACAACCTGATTCATCACAACAGCTTGATTCATCACAACAATCTAATTCATGGGAATCACAGCAGGCATCTTTTTCTATGTGGTCGTCGCCACAGCAACATTGATTATCTTTACACATAAGCTATCTCCTTAATTGTTATTGTTAATATTTACATAACTTTATCATATTTCCTCTTTGAAGTAAACATTTCTTACCTTCTTTGATTTTTTTCTTTTTTGAATGGGTTCATCTTCTAGAATTAAACAGTGCTTTAAATTTCTTCTAATCCTTAACTCAAGTGTACGATCAACCTAGCAAGTCATCGGACAACTCTACTTCCAAATCTTTTGCCTATAGATGTACTGACTAGGACGGCACTTGATATGGCAATGGCTACCAACAAGGTTTCAACCCCCATTTCTGTCGCCGCTTGATAATCAGCTTCTACCACCTTCAACATGGCATAATATAATCCATAACCGGGCACTAAGGGAATGAGTCCAGGAATAAGCAGGACGGGTACAGGTACTTTTCTGACTCTTGCTAAACCCTCGCTAATGCTGCCTACAGTTAAAGCACCAAAAAATGCTGACATGACTACTGTGTTAATTTGTTCGTTGAGTCGAGTATATACTAGCCAACCTAAAGCCCCTATTAAGGAAGCATAGATTAATTGTTTTCTTGGGATATTGAATAAAATACAAAAGCCAAGGGTACAAATCGCCGCTAGTATTAAATCTTTAATTATTGCCATGGAATCCCCCCTAATAAATAGACATATACTTGCAATACCGTCCCTACACCTAAAGCCAATGCTACAGCAATGAGGATTGCTTCTGTAAACCTAGAGGAACCAGAAACAAAGTCTCCGGATATAATATCTCTAATGGCGTTTACAATGGCTACGCCTGGTAATAAGGGCATGAGTGACCCTATTATCACAATATCGTTTTGCAGGGCAATATCAAAGATATTCAAGCTATGTGACAAGACTAAGGCCATGGTCATATTAATCATCCCGCCTAACAAGTTTTTTAAGAAAAATGTGGTTTGATATCTAGAGGCTAATGTTGTAAATAAAACCACAATCACACTATTAATAAAAGCTGCCAATAATTCCACCGTACTGCCCCCAAATAATACTGTGAAAAAACCACCCGCCAAACCTCCTGCAAAGAGCCTTAAAGGCATGGAAAAAATGGGAGCCTGTTCTATGGCTTTCAGCAATGCCTCCCCTTCTTCAATGGTCAATTCTTCATTGACAAACTGTCTAGCAAAACTATTCACCATGGCAATAATTTCTAAATCAATCCTAATGACTTTGGTGCGTTTAATTAACGAGTAATAATGGTCATTATAATCAACACTTAAAAAGATACCTGTAGGCACCACAAAGCTCTCCACTTTTTCAATACCTTGACTACGACAAATATAGTTAATGGTGTCTTCTACTCGATAAGTTTCTGCCCCATATTCTAAAAGCATTTTCCCTGCTTTAATTGCTAAAGATAAAATTTTACGAATTTCTTGATCTGTTAAAATGGATTTTCTCATTTAGATTCCTTTATAATTTTGGTTTTAAATACAATGCCATTATATCACTATTCATCTT
>SKID01000202.1 GCA_007116605.1 Tissierellia bacterium | reverse complement strand
TAACCGGCTTATATTCTGCCGCTGTATAGTATTCTGTAATTTTAGCAATAATTAAACCAACAAATAACCCCGTAATAATAGCCGCGAAAGGTTGAATAGAACCTAATATAAATCGACTCAAGAAAAAGGCAGCTACCACAATAATGACCGCACTCACGTTAGTGCCCATATCTAATGATTTTTGAGGGTTTGTCGTTTCATTTCCTTTAACAAAGAATGTCCCAATGATAGAAGCTACAATTCCTACTGAAGCTAACATTAATGGAAATAATGCTCCTGCGCCTCCATCATAAGCGATTAATCCTAATGTAATTGCTGCAATAATCGAACCTACATAAGATTCAAATAAATCTGCACCCATTCCTGCTACATCGCCCACGTTATCGCCTACATTATCAGCAATAACTGCTGGGTTTCTAGGATCATCTTCTGGAATACCTGCTTCTACTTTACCTACTAAATCAGCTCCAACATCAGCTGCTTTGGTGTAGATGCCACCCCCAACACGTCCAAATAACGCAATAGATGAAGCTCCTAGTGAGAAACCTGTTACAATTGTTGGGTCATTAAAAATAATATATAGTCCACCAACTCCTAAAAGTCCTAATCCAACAACAGACATTCCCATCACTGCGCCACCAGAAAATGCAACTGATAACGCTTTATTCATACCGCCTTCTCTTGCGGCATTAGCTGTTCTTACATTTGCTTGTGTGGCTACTTTCATACCAAAAAAACCTGCCAAAGCTGAAAACAATGCGCCTACTAAAAAGCAAATAGCCGTTAGCCAATCAATTCCTAATCCAAGAATCACAAATAAAATGGCAGCAAAAATTGCCAAGGTCTTGTATTCTCGGCTTAAAAAAGCCATGGCACCTTCTTGTATATAAGTTGAAATTTCTTTCATTCTTTCAGTGCCCACATCTACCTTGTTAATCGATACGGCTTTATAATATGCGTATAATAAAGCCACGACACCCAATACAGGTGCTATAATTAAATCCATATTCAGTTAACCTCCACTCAGTACAATTTATTATTTAAGTGCTGCTAAAGCTAAAGTCAAAACGATAAAAAGCACCGCCGATACTGTGGTCAACTTTTCAAGTAGACCTTCATAGCTTCTTCCCTTATTCTTACCCCAGATGGACTCTGCTCCTCCAGCGATTTCTCCTGAAAGTCCTGCAGACTTACCTGATTGTAACAAGATACTAGCAATAAGCACTAAACTTGCGATTATTAAAAGTATTGATGCCAATAATTCCATTACTACACCTCCTTATCTGATTAACAGATGTATTTTAACACAGTGACCATGTAAAATCAATAAAAGAATTCAATGTCAACTATCCAAAAATCATCATGAATCCAACGAAATGAACCGGATGTCATTATATAACGCACCCGGTTCTTTGTCAACGAAAATATCTTTTCAACTATCCACTAATTTTATAGGTTGTAGAAGGTATCTTTTCCTTTATATTGAGCCGCAGTTCCTAATTGATCTTCAATTCTTAATAATTGATTATATTTTGATACCCTATCTGATCTTGAAGGCGCACCCGTTTTTATTTGTCCTGCATTAACAGCAACCGCTAGATCCGCAATTGTACAGTCTGAAGTCTCTCCCGATCGATGAGAAATCACTGCAGTATAGCCTGCTCTTTTGGCCATTTCAATGGCTTCTAAAGTTTCTGTTATGGTGCCAATTTGATTAAGTTTGATTAAAATAGAGTTAGCAATACCTTTTTGAATACCTCGTTGTAATCTTTCAGTGTTAGTAACAAATAAGTCGTCACCTACAATTTGGATCTTGTGACCGAGTTTTTCTGTCATCATCTTCCATCCATCCCAATCTTCTTCATCTAGTCCATCTTCTATGGAGATAACTGGATATTTACTAGTCAGATCATCATAAAAAGCAACCATTTCTTCAGATGTTAAAGTTTTACCTTCTCCAGATAATACATATGCATTTTTGTCTTTATCATAAAGCTCTGTTGCTGCAACATCTAAAGCTAGTAATATGTCTTTTCCAGGTTCGTATCCTGCCTTTTTAATGGCTTCTACAATCGTTGCTAAAGCTTCTTCATTTGATCCTAAATTAGGTGCAAAACCTCCTTCATCACCAACAGCAGTATTTAAACCTTTTGATTGTAAAACTTTTTTAAGGTTGTGGAAGATTTCTGCTCCCATTCTCAATGCTTCTTTAAAATTGGGTGCCCCTACTGGCATAACCATAAACTCTTGAATATCTACATTATTATCGGCATGCTCTCCACCATTTAAAATATTTAACATAGGTACTGGTAACGTACGCCCACTTGGTCCTCCTAGATATTGATACAGTGGTAAGCCAAGTTCATTTGCAGCTGCTATTGCACAAGCCATTGATACCCCTAAAATAGCATTGGCACCCAGTTTCCCTTTGTTTGGTGTGCCATCTAAAGCAATCATAATTTGATCAATCACAACTTGATTGGCCGCATCCATGCCAATTAACTCAGGTGCAATCACTTCATTAACATTTTTAACAGCTTTTTCAACGCCTTTTCCTAAATATCTTATAGGATCTTGATCTCTTAATTCCACCGCTTCAAAAGCTCCTGTTGATGCACCTGAAGGCACTGCTGCTCTTCCAAATCCACCGCTTTCTGTCCATACTTCCACCTCAATGGTTGGATTGCCTCTTGAATCCAATATTTCTCTTGCATAAATATCACTAATAATGGTCATACTAATCCTCCTATTTTACTATAATTGATTGTCCAGTCATTTCTTTAGGTTTTTCTAAATTCATTAGATCCAGCAGCGTTGGAATAATGTCTGCTAATCGACCTTCCCTTAATTTTAATTGTTTATCTTCTCTGATAATAATCAGTGGCACCGGGTTTGTCGTATGTTGTGTCAAAATCTGCTTGTTTTCATCTAACATTTCTTCAGCATTACCGTGATCTGCCGTTATGATAAGTTGATGTCCTACTTTTTCAACTATTTGAACAATCTCTCCAATGCATTTATCTACTGCTTCTACTGCTTTGATAGCTGCATTAAGATCACCTGTGTGTCCTACCATATCTGCATTTGCAAAGTTAACAACGATAACATCATATTTGTTTTCCTGTAGTTTCTCTATCAATGTGTCCTTCACTAAATAGGCACTCATCTCTGGTTGCAGATCATATGTAGCTATTTTGGGTGAAGGAATTAAAATACGGTCTTCATTTTGGTTCTCTTTCTCAACACCTCCGTTAAAAAAGAAAGTCACATGGGCATATTTTTCTGTTTCTGCTAATCGCAATTGTTTTAAACCAAGACCACTAATATACTCACCGAAGGTATTGTCGAGTTTTTGAGGTGTATAAGCAACCTCTACATTTGGCATGGTTATATCGTATTGGGTGAGACAAATAAAATGAGTTTTGAAAAATTTTCGATTAAAGCCATCAAAATTCTCGTCTACAATCGCCCTAGTTAATTGTCTAGCTCTATCCGGTCTGAAGTTATAAAAAATAACACCATCATTTTCTTCCAAATAGATCGCTTGTTCCGTGACTAGGGGTTTAATAAACTCATCTGTTATGCCTTCTTCATAAGATTGTTGCACAACTTCTTCTGGATTTTTAACACATGAACCAACTCCATTGACCATAGCATCATATGCTAATTGTGTCCGCTCCCACCTTTGATCTCTATCCATTGCATAATATCTTCCCATAACTGTACTAATAACACCTAAATCTAAGTCATCAATCACGTCCTGCAGGCCTTTGATATATTTAGCACCGCTAACTGGGCTTACATCTCTTCCATCTAAAAAGCAATGAATTGAAACCCTTTGAATACCTGCGTCCTTTGCCCCTTTTAGTAAATGAATCAAATGTTCAACATGAGAATGCACACCGCCATCTGACAACAATCCCATTAAATGCAATGTTTTATTCTGTTCTTTTAGGTATCTAAACATTTTTTGAAAAACGGGTGCCTGAATGCCGTTATCTTGTGATAAATCTTTCGTTATCCGAGTTAGTTCTTGGTAAACAATACGACCTGCCCCAATATTTAGATGACCTACTTCAGAGTTGCCCATTTGTCCTTGAGGTAAACCCACATCTTCACCACTGGTTCTAATAGAAGTTGAAGGGTATTTTTTCATCACATATTCCATGTTGGGTTTTGACGCTAATGCTACCGCATTGCCGGGCTGATTTGTGTTAATACCATAGCCATCTAAGATCATTAAAATGCTTGTTTTTTTCATGGTCTAACCACCTGATAATGAATAAGCCTGCTAAAATCTTCTGCTTTTAAGCTAGCGCCACCCACTAAGGCTCCATCAATGTGTTTCTCAGACATTAACCCATCCACATTTTTGGGATTAACACTACCCCCATAAAGAATTTTTATAGCATCAGCAATATTATCTCCGAAAAGCTCTGATAAAACTTGTCTGATAAATTCGCACATCTCATTTGCTTCATCATTTGTTGCAGTTTTGCCTGTACCAATCGCCCAAACTGGTTCATAGGCAATAACCACTTCCTCTCCTGATTGTAAACGAATGTCTTTAAGTCCTTCTATCACTTGTCTGCGAACAATTTTTTTTGCAATCTGTCCTTCTCTTTGAGCTAAAGTTTCTCCTACACATAATATAGGCCTTAAACCATGGCCAATAGCAGCACCTGTTTTTTTATTGGTGAGCTCATTGGTTTCTCCAAAATACTGTCTTCTCTCAGAATGACCAATAATAACATGTGTGGCATTGAGATCTTTTAACATTTTGGGAGAAATCTCGCCTGTGTAAGCTCCCTTGTCTTGATAATGCATGTTTTGTGCACCTAATTTAATGTTAAAACCTTGTAGTAATTGGGATGCCATGCCTAGGTTTACAAAAGGTGGACAAATTACGACTTCACAATGATCTTGTATCTCAATCTTTTTTAAATCTTCGATGAGTGCCTTGGTTTCTGATAAACCATTATTCATTTTCCAATTTCCTGCGATTAATGTTTGTTTCATAAATTCCTCCTATTGGTTTTCTATGATAGCTATCCCTGGCAACTCTTTACCTTCCATAAATTCTAAGGAAGCACCCCCACCTGTTGAAATATGAGTCATTTTGTATGCTAATCCAGCTTTTTCAACAGCTGCAGCACTATCTCCACCACCAATAATACTAATAATCTCTGGCTGTGCTAATGATTTTGCTACTGCATTTGTGCCTTGGGCAAAGTTGTCAAATTCAAACACACCCATGGGACCATTCCATAATACTGTTGCCGACGAACGCACCACATCTGAAAACAACTTTTCTGTTTCCGGTCCAATATCTAAACCCATCATATCAGCAGGAATGTCTTTATCACTAACAACAAGATAATCATTCGTGTCTTTAAATTCTTTAGTAACTCTGAAATCAATAGGAAGTAATAGTTGAACGCCTTTTTTTCTAGCTTTGTCCATTAATTCTAAAGCCACTGCTACTTTTTCTTCTTCAAGCAAAGATTTTCCCACAACATACTCTTTAGCCTTTAAAAAAGTAAACGCCATACCGCCACCTATGAGTATATGATCAGCGACATTGATTAGGTTATCAATCACATTTATTTTATCTGATACCTTCGCGCCTCCTAAAATAGCTGTTAAGGGTCTCTTAGGATGAGATAATGCTTGACCAATAGCTTCAAGCTCTTTACCTATTAAAAAACCCACTGCAGATGGCAAAATAGAAGCCACCCCTACATTAGAAGCATGGGCTCTGTGAGATGTTCCAAAAGCATCATTCACATAAACATCTCCTAATTGAGCTAACTCTTTAGCAAATTCAGGATCGTTTTTTGTTTCTTCTTTTCTATATCTGGTATTTTGAAGGAGCATTACATCTCCTGGTATGAGTTTTTTCGACATTTCTAATACTTTTGAGTTAACCACATCATCTTCATCTGCAAAAATAATTTCTTTACCTAATAAATCAGCTAACCTTTTAGCAACAGGTTTTAGAGAAAACTTTTTTTCTCCGGGACTTTTAGGTCGGCCCAGATGTGACATTAAAATGACACATCCACCTTGATCTATCACATACTGTATAGATGGCAACGCACTCCGGATACGTATATCATCTGTAATTTGAAATGATTCATCCATTGGCACGTTAAAATCACATCTCATTAAAACTTTCTTGTCTTTTAGCTGCAAATCCGTCAATTGTTTCTTCATCTTTTCAACTCCTCGCACGAATTTAGCGTGCCGTAAACGGCACGCAACTTTTGTTACATCTTTCCTAAATAAGCAAGTGTTCTTACTAATTGAGCTGTATAAGACATTTCGTTATCATACCAAGCTATGATCTTGAACATTTTTTTACCATCGGTTTCTAGCATACCTGTGGATAAGCTATCAATAACACTTCCGTACTTGGTACCAATCACATCACTGGATACAATTGGATCTTTATTGTACTCTAAAGTTTCATTAGCTGCCGCTTCTAAAGCTGCATTGACTGATTCTACTGTTGCATCTTCTTTAAGCTCTACTACCAAATCTACTACCGAACCTGTTATGACAGGGACTCTCAATGCAATACCATCAAGTTTTCCGTTTAGATGAGGCAATACTTTGCCTACTGCTGCCGCTGCTCCAGTGGATGTGGGCACAATATTTGCTGCTGCTGCTCTTCCTCTTCTAGCATATATGCCAGACTTATGAGGTGTATCTAAAGTTGTTTGGTCATTCGTGTAAGCATGTACAGTAGTCATATAGCCTCTTTCAACACCAAATGCATCATCTAAAATTTTTACTACAGGTGCTAAACAGTTGGTTGTACATGAAGCTCCTGATATAATCGTTTCTGATCCATCAAGTATTTCATGATTAACATTGTATACGATTGTTTTCATATCCCCTTTCCCTGGCGCTGATATCAGAACTCTTTTTGCACCTGCTTTTAAGTGCTTTTCTGCATCTTCTTTCTTAGTGAAGAAACCAGTACATTCAAGAACAACATCAATCTCTAAATCTTTCCATGGCAAATCTTCTGGGTTTTTTTCGGAATAAATTTTGAATGTTTTACCTTCAACAATCACAGTGTCATCTTTATGAGCAATATTGTTTGTCTTGTAATTCCCTTGTGATGTATCATACTTTAATAGATAAGCCAATGTTTCTGCGTCTGTTAAATCGTTTATGGCAGCAATTTCAAACTGCTCATTGTCAAACATTTCTCTAAACGCCAATCTTCCAATTCTTCCAAATCCATTAATTGCTACTTTAATACTCATAATACACTCCTTTAAAGTTTTAATATTTCTTTTGCAGTAACCTCATCGGTTACCAATAAATAGTTGGTATAATATTTTGAAAAAGCATGAATTGCAGCTGCTTTGTGTTTCCCTGCTACTGCACAGATAGCATGTTTAATTTTGGGTAAATCTTGCAAAACAATCCCCACAGAATCTGTGTGCATAACAGGTTCACCTTCCTGGTTAAAATAATAACCAAGGGCTTCTGCAAAAGCTTTTTTCATTCTAAGCTCGTCTTTTCTCAATTCTGATAATCCTCTTCGGTCAGCCATCTCTTTTGCTGTTCCAATACTAAAAATAATCATATCAATTCGTTTAATTTCGTCTAAAACTTCTTTGATTTGCTTATTTGATTTCAGTGATTCTAAAACATCACATCCAATATTATCAGGAACATGCAATAATTTATAATTTGCACCTAGTTTATGAGCAATCTTAGCTGCTATAGAATTGGCCTGTATCTCAAGGCGCTCTCCCAAGCCACCTCTACCTGGAACTACCATCATGTTTTTAAATTTTTTATTATTTTTCATTTCATTGGCAACGCAAGCTAATGTGGTACCGCCCATAACGCTTATGCTCATGCCATGAGTCAGGTTTTTTAAAATCAAATCTGCTGCTTTTCTTCCTAAATCTCGCTTAACGGTTTCACTTAGATCATAGTCACCTTCAACAATACAAATATCTTGAATTCCTAATTTTTGTTTGATGGCTTCTTCTAATTCAGTCAATCCTTTTATACGATGAACTAGCCATTCCACCTCTTTTATGAGTTCTTGACCCACTACCGACAAACACATCCCCGCTGATTCAACTTCTATCATCCCTGCTTCTCGGAGTTTTTCAATTTCACCACGCAAAACCCGCTCTGAAATAGCCATGCTTGAAGAAAGGGCTCGTCTACCAATCGGTTGGGCTGTCATGATTGCTCTCAAAACATGATATCGTTTAACAATACTTTCCAGTCCTTCTGGTATGAGGACTTTTTGTATTTGCAATAGCCTTTGAATCTCCATACTGCCTCCGGGTTTATTTTTGTCCCTATGAATCACTTTATGTCCCAATTGAATTATACTACTTAATTCCCCAATTGACAAGTCTAATCTTGGTTATTTTGAGATGCATCACAGGATTAACGCAAACAATCTTCGTCTTAGTTTTACATCTGTAAAGAAGAGGCTACTTAATGGGGAACTCAATGGAATCAACAATATTACTCATCCCTATATCACTAGTTTATGCTAGAATCTTTTTCGCATTGATGATGAAGGAATATGCATCTCATCTCTATATTTTGCAATGGTTCTACGTGAAATATCAATGCCTTTTGCTTTCAGCTTATCCGCAATTTTTTGATCACTTAAAGGTTTTTTAGTGTTTTCTTGATCAATCATCTCTTTTATTAGCGACTTAATACTAGTAGAAGCCATACCATCATCGTCTCCCTCTTTAGAGATGCTTCCAGAAAAAAAGTATTTTAACTCAAACAAACCTCGAGGAGTCTGGACATACTTGCCATTTGTTGCACGACTGACAGTCGATTCATGAACTTCAATATCCTCCGCAACATCTTTGAGGACCAAAGGTTTTAAATGTTTTTCACCTTTTTCAAAAAAATCATACTGGTGTTTTAATATAGATTCCATTACACGATATAACGTATTCCTGCGTTGTTCAATGCTTTTTATCAACCACATAGACGCATTGAATTTATCATACAAAAACCGGTTTGTTTCTTTATCATCCACACTTTTCATAATACTTTTGTAATAACTACTAATTTTGAGAATGGGCAAATCTGAATCGTTCACAATGATAATATAGTCATCCTCCACTTTTGTGACTGTTACATCCGCCGAAATGTATTTAATATTATCATGATCCATGGCAAAACCTCTAGAAGGCTTAGGTTCTAAAAATCGGATCACATCGCATATTTCTTGTACCCTCTGAACAGGAATATCCAAGTCTTTAGCAATGCAAGCCATACGATTGCACGCTAAGTTTTCTATATGTGAGTCAATAATCGCATATATTTTTTCATCATATATGCCTTTGTCTTTCAGCTGTATTTTAAGACATTCATTCAGATTTCTTGCACCCACACCTGGTGGGTCAAATGTATGAAAAATATCAATCACATGATTAACACTATCTACTGACACGTTTAATTCTTTTGCAATTTCTTCTTCTGAAACGGCCAAGTAACCTTTTTGGTCTAAGGAATCTATGATTCTTTCTCCAATGATTCTATCCAATTTAGTGTTTACCGATAAACCTAACTGAAATCTTAGATGATCATTTAATGATGGTGTTTTAGAAGTATAGGACTCAAAGGTTTGTTTTGTTTCAGCTGGATCATGTTGATAAGACTTATAACTGATGTCATCATACTTTTCAACAACTTCTTGCCAGTCGATACCATCTTCCTTAGACTCAGTTTTTTTATCTTGTGGAAGTTCTGTTGGCTTTTCAAGTGAAGTCTCCATAGGTTTGTCCGCCACTTCCAAAAAAGGATTGACTTCCATTTGTCTTTCAATATAGTCTTTTAATTCTATATTATTGTATTGTAAAACTTGAATGGCTTGCCTTAACTCTGGAGTCATAATTAATTTTTGTGTTTGCTGCAAATTCAATTCAAAACCTATCTTCATTTTTACCAACCTTACATACAAGATTCATACCAATTTTTGCGTTTTGGCATGTTCTGTTTATCATTTTATCAAATTTTTTCAAAAAAATAAAGCTTTAATTAAATC
>SKID01000310.1 GCA_007116605.1 Tissierellia bacterium | reverse complement strand
TTCCTCCGCCACGGACAAGCATTTCTCCATTGACTGTCACATTGTTTAAGGTGACTTCACCATCTCCTACCCCTTCTGTGATGATTAAGTTTCCTGTAATCACCATATTTTGAAGAGTCACGCCTGGTACTCTAATATAAACATCGCCGTCAATGGTTTCGGTTTCTTCTTCTGGTCCATAGGTGTCGGCTACTCTAATAACTAAATCGTTATCATATCGGACCCGATCAAGAGCAACGACTGCTTCTGCTCGTGTAATGAAGGCCTCTGGCACAAAGCGTCCATCTGGATAGCCTTTCATAAAGCCTGCTTCCGCTACTGCTCCGACTTGAGCCTGACTCCATGAAGCAATCTGGTCATAGTCTGCAAAGACTTGTGCTACCTCTTGATTATCTGCAAGGCTTTTAAGTCTTGCAATAATAATGGCTGCTTCTTGTCTTGTAATGGAATGATTCGGCCTCATGGTTCCATCGGGATACCCATCGATGTATTCAGCAGCTCTTGCTTTTCTCACGTCTGATGCAAACCAGTCACTATCAGAGACATCCTCATAATCAATGGTCACCTCTTCTTCAAAACCAAAGGCTCGATTAATAAGTGTGAAAAACTCTGCTCTGGTAATTTCTCGATTGGGACGAAAATCCCCATTGGGATAACCCGAAACCCATCCTTCTAATAACCATTCCTCTACGGTTTCTTGCGCCCAATGCCCATGAATATCATTTGACGTAAACGCCATAGCGTTGACTGTTCCGTTAAGTATTAATAGAATAGACAACACAAAATAGAGCATGGTTCTTTTGTATGATTTTTTTCTCATCCTTTTCCTCCTAGATTTTGACTATTTTCCTAAATAATAGAGTATGCCGATTACCAGCAACATGATGATGATAATTGCTAATAATATCTTTTTTTTTTTTTTTTCCAAAGCAACACCCCCTAGCTTATGCCAAAAAAATCAACTTCTTATTACTCAATATTACTGGTTTAAGCAAAAAAAATAATCCTCCTTTTGGGGGGATATTGATTAATCTAGCAAATAATTTGTCTATGGCTTGCTTTTTTCATTTGAGGCAAGGTAAATTAAATCTTTTTTTCTAGACACGCCGAACTTCCCATGAATTTTTTTTAGATGTGTTTTAATGGTGTGCTCACTAATAAACAATTCATTGGCTATGTCTTTATTGGTTAATCCTTTGAGCACGAGCATCACCACTTCTGATTCTCTTTGGGTTAGATGCATGTCTTGAGGCAAATGTGTTATCAGTTGGGCATATCGTTGACGATATATTGATTCAGCATTTAGTTTGAATGGTGGACTATGGGATGCGTTAATGATGCGCATTAGCCATGGTATCACGATGACAGCTAAAAAAATACTCGCAGCAGAAAGTAAGGCGACAACCAAATAACGATTGTTTTCTATGTTTGATATGTTGTCACTTATAAGGTGTCCCACAATAATACTTGTGGTGTTAGCAGCTAAAAGGATGCCAAAAAACAAATACGGCTTGCCATATTTAGAAACGAGCAACCCCAAACTAGTCCATAAGAATAAATCAAGCAACGCAAAGGCCGCTTCCATTAATCCTATGGTCATGATGTATCCGTATATAGACTCATTTAATAAAGCAAAGGAAATAAAGGCCAGCCCCAGTAAAGCTATTCCTAAGTAGGCTATTAAAATATTGCTTATTCGCTGATTGAAAACGTACAGTATGGTTAAAACCAACATATAAAGCAAATAGGGGTAATATGGGGCAAAAAAACCTTTGTATCTTAATGAAGGTAACATCACTGTATACATAAATCCGCCATTTAAGTATATATTAAAAATAAACAAGAAAAATATTAAAAGCAAATGTTTCGGTACTTTACTCATGACATTAACAGATTCAACCCACATAACATGGGATGAACTTGCTATTTTAATTAGAAAAGCCGTTAGAATTAAAGGGGTCATCGATAGGATTAAGTAGTTATTTATAGTGATCAACGGTCTCATAATAAAAAAAACGAGTACCACAAGATTGGCTAACACAATGGTACTTGCCATGATTTTGAGATGTGATTCTTTTTCTCCTACAAATGAAAAAACCACACTCCAGCCCAGGATAAAAACCGCTGAGGCGATACCCATGATTAGCATACTAATAAACCCAAGCCATGGATGATTGAAAACTAACAAAAGACTTGACATGAGTGTGGCAGCTAATCCAATGATCATCATCTTAAACCAAATTGAAGTTTGTCTTAAGCAAATTCCGGATACAATATAAGTCATTGTATGGGCTATCATAAACACCATCACCATAGGCATAATGAATAAACTATCATCGCTAAATGCTACTGAATAGATCGGGCCATAGAATGGAAAGGCTAGCATCCATCCAAAGTATAATCCTAATGAACCAATGATAAATATTTTAGTTTTAAGCATAATGTCACTCTCATTTTGAAAAGTTATGTTTTTTGTATTTATCATACCATATTTGTGCCATTATAAAAATAAAATTTCTTGTAAATATATTTGATTGATTCATTTTTTAATAACGATGCATGTCATCTTTTTACTAGAAATTATTTTCTAGGTTTATTGACCTAGAAATAAAACAAAACTCTCTTCAACCTAATTTTTT
>SKID01000088.1 GCA_007116605.1 Tissierellia bacterium | reverse complement strand
TCATCATTGTTTTATCGAAAAACCCCATGTTTTCATAATTAAGCCCGCTTTGGAAGTAAAAGAATTGCATAGCATGCAACTCATCTTGGGGAAAATTGTTCTCTCGAATCTTTTCGAAAATATCTTCAGTATAAGGTGCGCCGCCAGTTGCGAAAACCACGATCTTTTTATCCTTTAAATCTAAGACTGTCTTTTTAAACGTAGTTAGACCTTGTATTCGCCCAGCATGAATGCCTGCACCATAGACAATGATGTCAAAGCTACTGATATCGATTTGATTGATATCGTTCCAAGAATTGACTTGACAGTTTATGGATTCTCCGATCCATTCTGCATATTTTTTTGTAAAACCTGTTTTTGATTGATAAAGAACTATTATTGAGCTCATAAATTTACTCTCCGATTTTTTCATGAAATATTTAATACAGCAAGTGATTATGATTAGTTGGATTATACAGTAACACAGGTTATCATTAATGTCGATTACGATACCATTAAATTTTCATAAAATGTTAAAAATCAGAAGTCATTAGCAATACTGTTTGCGCATAAAAATACTGGCTGTCGCCTTGACAAAGGGTATAATGTTCAGTACTATTTGACTATGTTTAATATAATATTAACAGAAAACTTTGTTAAGGATAAACCCTTGCTTGGCCTTTTGGCTGTCAGCAAGGGTTAGATTAATAAGAAGAGGACAGGAAATGATAGGGAATAAATTAGGCGTTCAATGGAATGAAGTAAACGATGTGAAATTTTTGACTTATGAAATATTTCGCAAATATCATCAAGAGGTAACGGCTATTTTTAGCACGAGACAGGGTGGTGTTAGTTCAGGTATTTACGCTACTATGAGTTTAGGGTTTGGAGATGGTGATTGTCGAGGGAATGTGGCTGAGAACTACAAGCGTTTGTGTGGCGCTGCATCTATTGATGTCAATAGATTAGTAAGATCGTGTCAAGAACATGAAGACCATATTCGAATTGTGACATCAGCTGATGTTGGAAAAGGTATTTGGAGTGAACAAGATTATGTAAGTGTAGATGGAATGATTACTCAAGAAAAAAACGTCCCACTTGTGACACTACATGCAGATTGCACACCCATTTATTTCTTCGCACCAGATAAAAAGGTGATTGGTCTGGCTCATTCAGGTTGGCGAGGTACCGCCTTAGGTCTAGCAGGGAAAATGGTAGATAAGATGCAAGGATGTTTTAATGCCAGTCCTGAATTAATCAAAGTTGTCATTGGTCCTACCATAAGTGGTAGGTGTTATGAAGTAGGTCATGAAGTGATTGACGCAATGGCTAAATTACCCATAGCTTTAGAGTCTTGTTATGAACCATCCTACAGAGAAGCCCATTATTTATTAGATTTATCAAAGGTTAATCATCTGATTCTACACAATCATGGCATTCAAAACCAAAACATTTTTGTTTCAAATATTTGCACAAAGACAAATCATCAACACTTTTTTTCCCATAGAGCCCATGGCAACAAAAGAGGTACTAATGCTGCTATGATGGTATTAAGATAGTCAGAGTCTAAATAGGTCTAGGATATAGATATATTCTAATGACAAATTAAGGGGATTTGTTAGATAGAAGATTCAAAGCATAGACAAGATATTATAAGTTTGCCACATCATTGATTTTTGTGGATGAAGACTATGAAAAATCATGATATAATTGTATAGAAATAGCTGACTACATAACATTTTGGAGGGGTATATGAGTAGTTTTAAAGATATGAGAATTTTAGATAATTTTTATCAAACATCTTCTTTTTTTCCAATGCCTTTGGTCATGATTAGTACTTTAACAGAAGACGGGGCGACCACATTAGGATCATATTCTCTTGTGCAGCCCTATTATATTGCAGGAAAAGAGTATTATGCCATGTTATTATGCGCTAGAAATTCTTCAAATACTGCACAAAACATTTTAAGAAACGGTAAATGCGCACTAAATTTCATACCTGATCATAGACGCTTTTTGAAAGAATCTGTCAGATTGGGATTTCCTGGAGATACTCCAAAAGAAAAAATGAAGGACTGTTTGTTTACTTTAGAAAAAAGTTACCTGTCACAGTTTTCCAAAGATGAAGTTCGACCAGATGTTGTTAAAGAATCATTTCAAGTTTTTGAATGCACATGGGTCCGAGATTTAGATAATGCCCAAGAGGATAAGCCTGGTCTATTAAATGGCTATCCACCTCCATATCATGACTTTAATGGTATTACATCCGAGTTTGGCGCTCACTTTATATTAAAGGTAGACAAAATATTGATGAAAGAGAAATATTACAATACAATTGTAGATGGTGTTAATGCTAAAGGTTTTCCTCGAGTACCTGTAGACTATGGTTATCGAGACAGTAAGAATTTTTGGTTTACCAGGTTTCGTCGCCCTTTAGCACAATTACTTCCCGAAAGAGAAGGAAATTTAGATTCAGTAAAGTATGCAGCTCAAAGAGCAGATGATGTGGTTAAATTTACAGATGAGGCATGTGAAATGCTCATTAAAGTACCTAGGATTTTTTTGCCTACAGCTTTAAAAGGATGCGTGAAATGGGCAAAAGAAAACAATGTCACATTAATCACGCAAGAGCACATGAAAATCATCAATGATAAACGATCG
>SKID01000233.1 GCA_007116605.1 Tissierellia bacterium | reverse complement strand
CTTAGGAAAGCTCGAAACCCTAGCTGTACAAGTTTCTGGAATTACTGGTGAAATATTCCCCGATCTCTCAAATAAAGCCATCATCGTCATGGCTGCTGATCACGGTGTATGTGAAGAAGGCATTGCTGCTGCTCCTCAAATTGTCACACAAATTCAAACTTACAATATTGCAAAAGGCGTAAGTGGTTTAGGTCCTTTAGCAAAAAAATCAGGTGCTGATTTAGTCGTTGTAGATGTGGGCGTTATGAGCGATCTTAATGAGCCTACTATTATCAATAGAAAAATTAGATACGGCACTGGAAATATGGTCAAAGAAATAGCGATGACTTATGATGAAGCCGTAAAAGCCATTGAAACCGGCATTGAAATCACTGCATCCGAGATCCAAAAAGGGAGAAAAATGATTGCTACTGGCGAGATGGGTATTGGCAATACCACGCCTAGTACAGCTTTATTATCCATTCTAAGTGGTCTTGATCCACAAGAAATCACTGGTGTAGGTGCTAATTTGCCCGAAGAAAAACTACCTCACAAAATTAATGTTATCAAACAAGCTTTAGCTCATCACCAACCTGATGGAAAAGATCCCATCCAAATGTTGTCTATGGTTGGAGGTCTTGAAATCGCCGGAATGACTGGAACTATTTTGGCATGCGCAGCACATAAAATCCCCTGTGTCATCGATGGCTATATTTCTACCATTGCTGCATTATTAGCATGTAAACTCCATCCAGAAGTTAAATCTTATTTGATTCCATCTCACTACTCTATTGAAAAAGGTGCCCAAACTGCCAGTCAATTATTAGGTCTGAAGCCTATGCTAGATATGGATATGCGACTAGGAGAAGGTAGCGGGGCTGCGATAGCTTTTCATATTGTTGAATCAGCAGTGGCTATGAATCGAGATATGGTCACTTTTGAAGAATCGGGTATTGATATTGTTTAGGTAAAATGGGCTCTTAAAATAGTCTTTTTTATCAATTTCTTATGTACTGAAATATTTAATTGTGTCATCTTGTTTCCATGTTAGTTAGTCATTAGTGTGTTTTTATAATATAAAAAAGATTAAATGATATATAAAGCTTTCTATATTAGCAAAAAACCTTTATAATACTTTTAAGTAGTATGCTTTGACCTCTTTCCGATACTATATATACACTTAAGGGATGATTCACATGAACACACTTATTTATTTAACTATACTAGCATTTATTGTCTTGCCTGTTTTGCGTATAGACTTTTTTCAAAAAAAGAACCTCCCCGGTATCATGCTGTCCTTTCTCATTGCTATTCCGGCATGGTACCTAGGGCGTCTTATTCCTATTGCAGGCGCCCCTATTTTTGGCATTTTAATTGGTATATTGTTAGCATTAATCATTCCATTAGAGCCTTTTTCTTTAGGAACTCGTGTCACCGCAAAAAAACTTCTGCAAGCAGCTATCATCTTATTCGGATTTGAAATGAACTTACGTAATGTCTTAGCTGTGGGCGCACAATCTCTTTTGTTAATGATTTTTACTTTAACGGCCTCATTTGTCGCAGCCTACTATGCTGGTAAGGCCCTTAGAATCGATGCTAAAGTAGGTACATTAATAGGTGTTGGAACTGCAATTTGCGGAGGTTCTGCTATTGCTGCCACTGCCCCCGTCATTAAAGCCGATATTGATGAAATCGCCAAATCCATTTCAACAATATTTTTATTTAATGTCATGGCTGTTTTTATTTTTCCTGCCATCGGACACTTGATTGGCATGACTGACTTGGGTTTTGGAATGTGGGCAGGAACAGCAATCAATGACACTTCTTCAGTTGTTGCTGCTAGTTACTCTTTTAGCCATGAAGCAGGCACTTTAGCCACCATTGTAAAGCTAACTAGAACCTTAGCCATTGTGCCTATCACTTTCTTTCTAGCTATTTACACGGCTCGGAAAAACCAATCCACAGCTCAAACATTCCAGTTTAGAAAAGTTTTCCCTTGGTTTATTCTAGGATTTTTAGCAACTTGTGTCATTAATACAAGTGGATTTGTCCCTTTAGAAATGTCGCGCTTTCTGGGTCAATCCGGCAAGTTTTTTATTGTGGTTGCTATGGCTTCCATTGGTCTTAATACCAACTTAAAAGAGCTGATTTTGAAAGGTCAAAAATCCCTGCTCTTAGGTGCTATTTGTTGGGCTGCAGTATCTATTACTTCTTTAATATTCCAAAATATTTTTGGATTAATGTAAAAAAACAAGTGATCCTTGATTGCTCTCAGGATCGCTTGTTTTTATCTTGTCGAAGAAGGATTAGCCTTTGAGAAAGATAAACTACAATTTATAAATCTTGGCTCTTTTTGAAGAAGAAATGTATGTTTTGAGTTAGATGGTTTGCAGAGAGTTTGGGTTAAATAACCAGAATAATTTAATTAAAATCACTGATAGAAAGCCACTGAAAAAAAGGAACATCCGTTATCTTAATATAATCATATACAATGTTGTTTGCAGCATCAAATAAATATATTTCTTTTTCCACATGAATGACATGCACTGTATTCTGACACGATTCACCGTCACAAATTTCAGGGACAACCCGGGAACTTTGGATCTGATGATGCCTTGGGATTCCTTGGTTCAACAATTTTCCATTATAATATTATGTAAATAGTT
>SKID01000102.1 GCA_007116605.1 Tissierellia bacterium | reverse complement strand
TCCAATAACCCTGGAATTCTCAAATTAATCACGCTTAAGCGATAAAATAGATCTTCTCTCAATAGATTTTTTTTAACCAACTCAATGGGTTCTTGATTGGTTATTGCAATAATTCTCACATCTACTTTTTCTTCCTTATTTGAACCAATAGGTCTAAATCTTTTAGTTTCAATAACCCTTAATAATTTTGACTGAAGATTTAATGGCATTGAGTTGATTTCATCTAAGATTAATGTGCCACCATCTACCTGCTTAAGTATCCCCGTTCGATCCTCCGCACCTGTAAAACTACCTTTTGTCGTTCCAAAAAGAATGCTTTCTAACAAATTTTCTGGTATGGCAGCACAGTTTTCAGCTAATAATGGTTTATCTCTTCTTAAACTGCTATTATGAATGCTATGAGCAAACAATTCTTTACCCGTGCCTGACGCGCCAACTATTAACACATTCGATGATGTTTGTGCCACTTGTCTACTTTGATCAATCACATCCTTCAAGGCCTGTGACTCACCAATAATATCTTCAAATGAATAAGTGCCCTTTTTTGCATCTTCAACCTTGTTGTATAATCCTAGCATTTTCTCAGACATTTTACGCATATAAGTAATATCTTTTGAAATTTCGAAGCTGCCGATCACTTCTCCTTTTTCAATAATCGGATAGGTAGAGTTAATGGCCACAACTCGCTTGCCTTGTTTTGATAAATACTCTTGATAATTAGACTCGATAGACTTCCCGGTTTTTAGTACCTCCAGATGGGTGCTTCCATAACCTAGATTTGGCAATACTTTTAACAAGTTTTCCTGTAGAACATCTTCTCTTTTCATCCCTTCCATTTTAGACATTGCATGGTTATAAATAATAGTTTTACCTGATTGATCAACTACATGAACGCCTTCTTCAATTTTTGAAAGGATTTTCTCATATACCCTTAGTTTATTCATAATGATCTCTTTAGTAACACATGCTATCACCTACTTAGCATGCAATACACAAGCCTCCTTACTATTAATGTACCGACTTTTTTATCCAAACACTATCATAAGTTACGTCATCTGGAAATCAACAGGAAACTTAGGCTCTAGATGGTATTTGAAACGCGATATAAACCTTAGAGCTTTTATCCAGGGATCCTTCAATACTTATCTCCTACTTAAATAAATAGGCGTCTTAATGCTCGGCTAAACTTATTATACACTATTTCTACTCTTGTGCAAAATATTTTGCTTTCAATTATCATTTAAAGGCTAAAAAAAGTTTGTTTTATTTTTCAGTGCACAACTAAGCTTTTAGATTTAAAAAAGAATCTTTCTTGCCCCATAATTTGGTCCTCTTGCTTTAGAAAACTCGCTCCAGCGGATGAGATTTTTTCTGTCTAGTTTAAAAGCTTGTTCTAAAGCATTAAGAATATTATTTTTTGAAAGTCGATTCGGGTCTAAGTTAATAGCTATTTCATTTATCTCGGCATCATAAGCGATGTTGAATTGATCACTAGAAAAGGGCAAAATAATCATTGGTTTACCAAAATAGACCGTTTCTGTAAAAGTATTGTTGCCACCATGATGGATTACAAGATCCATATAAGGTATCAAGGCTCTTTGGGGAATGAAATCCCTTATAAACACATTTGCTGATTCATAGTCTTTGAGATTTTTCGCATGACTACCAGCTGAAACAACAATGATGCTCTCTGTATCAAATATCTGACAAACTTGGATTAATTGTATCAATACATCGATTCGATTTGACAAAAAAGTGCCTAGCGTAATCAATATTTTTCTTTTACTAACATTTTCAATTTTTTCTATCCATTCCTGACTTAAAACCTCCTCTTCAAATGCGTGACCGATATAGATGCGATATGGCTTATTAATTAAGTCTTCATTTTGATAAAAGTCTAAATAATTATAGATCACTCCAATTTCAGAGGTTAAACGAAAGGCATTCTCTATCCTTTTAGGCTTCTTATGGTACGAAAACACAAAAGTATTAAATATATCAGTAAACTGCTCCTTGGTCTGAATAGATATTTTTTTTAGCTCTATTAACTTTTCAAAATCCACATTAATACTTGACGGCCAATTTTTAGGAACCCCAAAATTTTCACCTTCTCTAGGGATTGTATCCGGATGAGGAGGACAAAACGTGATATAAGGAAGTCCGAGACAATGAAGGCTTAATGTTACTCCATATGACAGCACATCTGCTACCCATAAGTCCACATCTTCTGATACTTCTATGCTACGAATTGCTTCCAATAACTCAAGGGGATTAGCAAGCATATCATCTTTCCGATGATTTGATTGTGTAATAAGTGTTTCAACAGCGCCTTCTTTTGTCGACTCAAAAAAAGCATTTAGTCTTGATTTTTCTGTTTCTGGTTGTTCCGTGTCCATTGCCATTCCAGTATTTTTGTTTGTATTGATGTTTATATCATAAAAATCCAAGTCAGCGGATAAAGCAGCTTCTTTAAACTCAAGACTACAACCCATAGTCACTTTTATCCCAAGTTTTTTGAATCCTTTTGCCAAAGCACATAATGGCATAAAATGAGAATAAAACGGTGGACTTAAAACAAAGATATGTCGAGAATCCATGATGCTTATACCTCCCTTTCCAGTTCTATATAAAATTCAAGCAAGTCTTTAACTATTTCTTCAATTGAAAAGTTTTCCAACACCGTTTGTCTTCCTCTTTTTTGGATTTCGTTAAAATCTTCCATTGTTTTATCTGATTCATAAAGGACTGTTTCCACATCTTTTTTTAGATTAGACCAATTTGATGTATCAACAAGAAACCCATTGACTCCATTTTCAATATAGGTTTTTGCTCCTCCTTTAATAGGGGCAAATACTAAAAATCTCTCAAATAATGCTTCTAATATTGATATTCCAAACTCTTCCTTCAAACTAGAGCATAGGTATATATTTGGATAACCCCCAAAAGTGTTTTCCATTATTTTCCTCTCAACATTTCTGATTATAGGGTTTGGTAATGCTTCTACATGCGAAAATCTGCCCTTAAGATGGGGATTAGCTTGAATGTAATTCTTGAAAGATTTCATGATCTTTACTGCTTCATCATCTAGCTTATCCGCATTGCCCCCAATGACAATGAGATTGAAATCTTTCCATAATTTTGATTCTCCCCAAACTTTGATCAACCGATCTTGTCCTTTTTGCCTATTTAACCTACCTACATTTAAAATAACCGGCCTTGATGTAAATACGCTATCAATGCTAAAATCAAAAGCATGCTCTTTTAGAAATTCCCATAAATCAAGGTTAACAAAATCTAGTTCTGTACTAATTCCTTCACCCATCATTTTTAAGTCAAACCCTTTCTCTGAATCTAACAACTGAGGAAAGTACTGCTCTAGCTCTTTTCTTACAGCAATTCCTCCAATTCCTACTAAACCATCGGAAATAGTCAAGATTTCATCTCCAATCACGATCTTGTTTAATTTTTCTAATGCCTCATCCACCTTAAATATCGTTAGCTCTCCTGTTTGACCTACCATATTTCTATGGGGATCAGGTGTTAATGTAAATACAAGCTTGGCACCCATCTCTTTACATAAATGGGCAATAGACCTAGATGCATTGTCAAGATATCTGATATGAAAAACATTGGGAATAACTTGCCATTTACTCAAAAACTTAGTTACAGCTCTTTGAATCTTGAGTTCATTTCTGATAAAAACGCATTTATCTTCCAAGTTGATGAAAACAGGTAACCTAATGAGCCAATGTTTCTCCGCTAAACAACTCATCAAAGGTTTTCCATCATGCCAATCATTATTGATAGTCAAAGTAATAACTTTAGAGACCTCGTTATTCTTGACTAACTGATTTCCTAGTGTTCTTAAAAGCGTTCCTAGACCACCACTAATACCTTTTCCACTAAATTCAGGATTGCCAAAAAAAGCAGTCTGTAAGATGACCATGCCTACATGATTAGAAAACATTCCACCCTTAATAAAGTTCAGATAATCACTGTAAAGCTTCAACTCTTTTTCACAAGTGATTTTAAGATTAATGAGTTCAGTTATCTCCTCGTCATCCATGTGAAAATTCAATAGCCAGTCTATGATTTGCATTTTTATGTTCTCTGGATAATCATGTGCCAGAGAATCCCGTAAAATATGGTCAAAATCAGTAATGGAAAAATGAGTCAAATATTCAATTAACATTGACAAACATTCAATATCTTTTTGTCTCTGCAAAAAAACTTTTTTAAGTCTTTGTCCAGAAAGCAGCTGGGAATCACATTCTATACAAATATCCAGTAAGTTATATAACTGTTGTGATGTGTTTTTAGAATCAAACAACATGTTAACGAGCTCTTGACTCAATTTGGGCTGAAATATATAATTCTTGTTCTTTATTAATAAATCCACAATAAATCGATCTAAGTAAGCATTTTCTCCTAGATAACCTAAGGCTTCAATCATTTGATCTACGGTAGCTTCATCATCTATATAAGCTTGTCTGATAAAGGTAGTTTTATTCATTAATGACAATTTGCAGACATCATCCTGATCATTAAAAAAAGAATGTTTTTCCATATAAAACTCTGGAAATGAAACGAAGCTATTATTGTCAAAATAATTCTTTCTCATTTTTATAAAAGCATTCAACTATCGTCCCCCCTTGTTTATTAAAGCTTCTGTTTTTTTATATTATACCATATTCCCTTGATTGTAGATGAAGCATTAGTAAAACGGGGAAGTTTTATTCATTAACAGATTTTTCAAAAAAAATAACGGCCTATAAGACCGTTAGATTGCCATACTCATTTGATGCAATTAATCTCTGTTATACTTCTTCTTAAACTTATCAACACGACCGCCCTTGTCAACAAATTTTTGTTTACCAGTAAAAAATGGGTGGCACTCTGAACAAATTTCCACTCTGATTTCATCACTAACTGAACCAGTTTCAAATGTATTGCCACAAGCACAAGTCACTTTGACAGTCTTGTATTCTGGATGGATTCCTTTTTTCATCTTATTCACCTCTTTCTAATAAGCTATCTATTCATTGAATACGCTATTTTATCATAACACCATAAGATTATAGCATATGCACTACCACTTGACAATGATTTTTTATCTCCTACTTTGAGTGTTTCGTTCAATATCCATCAGCTCTGCTGCATTTTCGATAAACATTCGGTTATTTCTAGTATTTAGTAAACCCATGATAAACTTTTCAGTCACATAGTCTGATGGGTGGTTGCTGAGAGCTTTTCTTAATTGCCAAATCATTTGCAACTCTTCTTGGTCCATCAATAAATCTTCTCTTCTTGTACTTGACCGATTAATATCTAGTGCAGGAAACACTCTTTTCTCAGATAGTTTTCTATCTAAATGGATCTCCATGTTTCCTGTGCCTTTGAATTCTTCAAAAATCACATCATCCATGCGACTACCCGTCTCAATCAATGCTGTTGCAAGGATTGTCAAGCTGCCACCAAACTCAATATTACGTGCCGCTCCAAAAAAACGTTTTGGATTATGTAATGCGCCTGGATCAAGTCCACCTGAGAGTGTTCTTCCTGTCGGAGGAATGGTTAGGTTATACGCTCTAGCCAATCGTGTGATGCTATCTAATAAAATGACCACATCTTTTCCATGCTCTACCAATCGTTTTGCACGTTCCAAAACCATTTCAGCCACTTTAATATGATGTCTTGGTAGTTCATCAAAAGTGGAGTAGACTACATCTCCTTTTACTGATCGCTGCATATCAGTGACTTCTTCAGGCCTTTCGTCAATTAAAAGAATAATCAGCTCTAAATCCGGGTGGTTTTCTGCTAGGGCATTGGCTATTCCTTTTAGCAAAGTTGTTTTCCCAGCTTTTGGTGGAGCCACAATCATTCCTCTTTGTCCTCTTCCAATAGGGGCAATTAAATCAATAATTCTATTGGCTATTTTCATTGGGTGGGTCTCTAGTCTAAGTCTTTTGTCCGGAAATATAGGCGTTAAAGTATCAAAATTAGGTCTATTTGTAGCTGTTTCAGGATTTTCATCGTTAATGCTTTTCACATAAAGCAGTGCTTTATATTTTTCACCTTGCTTTGGAGGGCGTGTAATCCCACTAATTTTATCTCCTGTATCCATTTTAAAACGCCTAATTTGAGAAGGAGAAATATAAATATCTTCGTCACTCGTTAAGTAATTGTTTCTTCGAATAAAGCCATAACCGTCTTGGTGTAACTCTAAGATACCCGAAACTTCCAGTATTTCATCACTTTGATCAATTTCATCATTCAATCGATCGGGTACTTCATTTTTGTGTTTCTCTTTTGCATCGCGTTTTCGAGCCGCTTCAAAAAAGTCAAACAAAGCTTCCACCAGTTCTTGTTTTTTGTACTTAGAAACATGGCTAAGCCCTTTGTCTTTAGCTAATTGCTTTAAATCAAGCAATTTCATTTCATTTAATTCATTAATATTCACTGAGTCCTCCTAGAGATAGGCTTTGATTATTGTATCGATGAGTTTTTTTCGTTAGAAAGGATTTGAAAAGCAGATAAATCATAACATTTTTAAGTAGTTAAGTCAACACATTCCACCTTTATCAACTCATATAGACTATTCAAGATTTTATTTAAGCTTGATCAAGGATGAAATCCGCATCTGAGTCGCGCATTATGTGGTCATTTGTCTCATTTAAATATCAAAAAACAAATGACCTAAATACTAAGCAGCAAAGATGCGATTTTATCCTTGATACGAAGCAGCGAGAACCTGTTTTATCCTTTTTTACTAAAGCGAAAGGAAGCAAAGGGTCACATCATGCGCGAGTCATCAACAATGCTAGTAATACCGGCTTTTGGGTTTCTTTGATAGCACAATCATTAAGCCTGTCACAATAAAAGGCAATCCAAAAGTTATCACCGCTAATATATTGTCAAAATTGTTAAACACATACAAAAATGCACCATTAAACAATCCACCTAAAACAATAATCCATCCTCCTAATGCAGGAGTCGCAAAGGAAAGCAAAAAACCAATCAGTACAAGAACCATCATTGCACCAATCACATATACTACTAAATCAACCTCAAAAAAATCTTTGCCTTCATTCAAAAACATTTCAGAAGCTACAAAAGCACCAAAAATCATAATGGCTACTAGACAACCCAATCTTCCCACTATTCCTAAAACCTTTTTCATTTGCTATCTCCTATTAGGCATCTCGAATATATCGTATCTACCTCATGCCTTGCTTTTTAAGATTAATTATTGATTGCAATTTTACGTTTCTTAGCTAACACTCCCTATAGCTAAATCAAGGCTCTGCCCTTGTTTTGTTAAAAAAATGCGTGCTAGTGGATATGAGTCTATTATACAACAACTTTTAAAAAAATGTAACGCACAATATTATCCATCATACTAGCTAGTATTGAAATCCTTGACTAGAGAGGTTATAATAGTCAACATCAATAAAAAAGGAGATTATTATGTATTCGAGTCCACTTTACCGACCTCCTAGCGAGGCTAGAAGTTTAATCATACAATTAACAGAAGGGTGTTCTTACAATAAATGTACTTTCTGTGGCATGTATAAAACAAAACCTTTTAGAATTAGAACTGAACAAGAAATAATCGATCACTTAAATTATCTTAAGTCGTATGATCCAAATCCATCAAAGATTTTTATCGCTGATGGCAACTTTTTATGTTTAAGTACAGACAAGATCCTTCACTATTTAGACAAAGTAAAAGCATCCTTTCCTAATGCAACAAGAATTTCTTGCTATGGAGGTCCTTTAGACTTAAATAGAAAAACCCCAGAAGAACTACTCACGATACGTCAATCTGGCATGGATATGCTTTATTTAGGCGTGGAAAGCGGTAGTGATGAAGTTTTGAAACTGATTAACAAAGGTGTCACTGCACACGAGATGACTATCGCAGGTCAAAAAGCTATGGCAGCAGGCTTTATTTTATCTTGCATGATTATTTCAGGGATTGGGGGAAAGCCTTTGTCTGAAAAACACGCCCTTGAATCTGCTAAAGTAATTTCTGCCATTGATCCACAGTTCATGGCTTTATTAACACTCCATGTTGAAGATAATACCCCTTTAAAAGATGATATCCTTGAAGGAAAATTTGAAAGTTTAACACCTGATGAAATCATGGTTGAAACATACCAAATGATTAAACATCTTCAACTAACCCATTGTACTTTTAGAAGCAATCATGTCTCTAATTACGTCAACCTAAAAGGTGTATTAAATCAAGATAAAGACACGGTCTTGAAGCAAATAGAGTCAGCTATGAAGAGTAAGGATTATACCCCTGAATATTTTAGACGGATATAAACAAAAAGGACGGCCGCGCCGTCCTTTAAATTTTTCTAAATTATTCTGCTTCAGGAGTAAAGGTTCTTGCTGCTAATTGTCTATCTAGCATATATAATCCGTTAGGATTGTCTTTTACTCTTTCTAGTATAGCGATATTTTCTCTCATTGAGTTTTCTTCTTCTAATTGCTCATCCACAAACCAATTAAGCATGGATTGTGTGGCATAGTTTTTTTCTTCACGAGCAATGTCCATTAAATGATAAATTCTTTTTGTAACAAATTGCTCATGAGCTAAAGCTTTTTCGAAAACATCTAATGGTGAGTCAAAATCTTTTCCAGGTAAGTCTAAAGAAGTCAACTCTACTTTGCCATCAGCTTCAAACACATACTCATAAAACTTATCTGCATGGAATCTTTCTTCAGCAGCTTGCATTTTGAAAAAATGTGCAAATCCTGGTAAATCTATTCCATCAAAATAAGCTTGCATTGCTACATAATAATGAGCTGATTCTAATTCATACTTAATCTGTAAATTTAATTCATCCAATAATTTTTGTGATAACATGAAATCCTCCTTGATAATGTAAATTTATTAACGTTGATTTTCTATTACCTATTAATCATACCTTATTTTTTTCAGGTTGTCAAGGTAATTGATAATTATTTTCAATTGTTAATAAAGTTCTTCCCTCCTGTGTTTTAGTAATGGCAGTTGTTCTCGCACATCTTCTACTAAATCCAAATCAACATCGGTCAATAATATCCCTTCGTTTTCATCTAAACATGTTATTACTTCTCCCCAAGGTGATACCACTATAGAATGACCATAGGATACATAGCCCATGTCATATTGTCTGGCCGGAGCTGTTCCAATCATAAAAACCTGATTATCCACAGCTCTAGCTCTAAATGTTAGTTCCCAATGTGCCGGACCTGTTGTCATATTAAATGCACCTGGTATAATAATCGCTTTAGCACCCATCAAAGCCATCTTTCTTGAAAACTCTGGAAATCGTATATCATAACAAATCATCACACCTATCTTGCCATAAATTGTATCAACAATTGTGACCCCTTCTCCTGGAGTCAACGTGTCTGATTCTCTAAAAGCGATTTTGCCCTTTATTTGAATATCAAATAGGTGTGTTTTGCGATGCTTACCGATTTGATTTCCTGAAGGATCAAAAATGTAGCATGTATTGTAAATCTGATTATCAACGGTTCTCTCAGGAATGGAACCTCCAACGATATAAATTTCATGTTCCTTTGCTAAGTTAGATAAAAACTGATGGGTTTGCTCACCTTGCATTTCCGCGTAAACAGGAAAGTTTTTAGCTTGATAGGGGCAATTAAACATTTCTGGTAATACAATGATTTTAGCTCCTTGTTTTACCACCTCTTGAATCATATCTCTAGCCTTTTCTAGATTTTCATCTTTATTTTGGCTCACATTCATTTGTATTTGTCCAATGGTTATTTTCAAAAAATCACTCCTTTCGTCTCACCATTATACCATAACCTTTCTGATTTTGCTTATGTCCTCAAGCATTTCGTGGTGCAGCACTTTTTGTTATCAAGATGTTCTCTTTCCCTGCTTAGTATTTAGAGAGGATAAAACCGTATCCTCGCTGCTTACTATCAAGGATAAAATAGTGTCCTCCCTGCTTAGTATTTAGAGAGGATAAAACAGCATCTTCCCTACTTAATACTTAGACCCTTTGCTTTTTTAAAGATTTTAATGAAGCAAAGGATCACGTAATGCGCGACT
>SKID01000148.1 GCA_007116605.1 Tissierellia bacterium | reverse complement strand
TAGCTTTACAGATTTAAAACCTGGAGATTATGTCGTTCATGAACATCATGGTATTGGTATTTATAAAGGAATTGAAACCATCAATGTGAAGGACATTCAAAAAGACTATTTAGCCATACATTATCGTGCAGGTGACAAACTTTATGTGCCCGTAGACCAAATGGATTTGATACAAAAGTATATTGGTTCAGAAAATATTCGACCTAAACTTAATAAAATGAGTGGCACAGATTGGCAAAAAGCAAAAGCAAAAGCTCAAAAAGCTATAGATGATATGGCTGATGAACTCATTGCACTCTATTCAGAGAGACAAAGCATTAAAGGGTTTGCGTATCCAGAAGACAACGAATGGCAAAAAGAGTTTGAATTAGCCTTTGAGTTTCAAGAAACAGATGATCAACTAAGATGCATTGAAGAAATCAAACAAGATATGATGAAAGAAATACCAATGGATCGTTTGCTTTGTGGTGATGTAGGTTTTGGTAAAACAGAAGTTGCTTTAAGAGCAGTTTTTAAGGCTGTCAATAGCGGAAAACAAGCGGTTATACTGGTGCCGACAACAATATTAGCTCAACAACATTATAGCAATATCATACATAGATTTAAGGATTATCCTATAAAAGTAGAAATGTTAAGTCGGTTTCGAACGGCAGGTCAACAAAGAAAAATCATTAGTGATTTAAGAATGGGTTTGATTGATGTGGTTGTGGGAACCCATAAGCTTTTAGGACAAGAGGTTAAGTATAAAGATTTAGGACTATTGGTTATTGATGAAGAGCAGCGTTTCGGTGTTAAACATAAAGAAAAAATCAAACAGTTTAAGTCAAGCATTGACGTCTTAACCCTATCTGCAACGCCGATTCCTCGAACCCTTAACATGGCCATGGTAGGAATAAGAGACATGAGTGTCATAGAGGAACCTCCTGGAGAAAGGTATCCTATTCAAACATTTATTATGGAAAAGAACGAGTATCTGATAAAAGATGCTATGATAAAAGAGTGCTCTAGGGCTGGTCAAGTCTATTATGTCTATAATCGTGTGAAAGATATTGAAGAAAAAGCAGCAAAAATCAAGCAATTAGTACCAGAATTAAGAGTAGCAGTAGCCCATGGACAAATGGGAGAGAGACAACTTGAAAATATCATGATTGATTTTATCAGTCATGAGTATGATGTGCTCGTTTGTACAACTATTATTGAAACAGGCATGGATATAGGCAATGTTAATACAATTATTATTGAAAATGCTGATAAATTAGGCTTAGCACAGCTATACCAGTTAAGAGGAAGAGTAGGTAGAACGAATAAAACATCATTTGCATATCTTATGTATGAAAAAAACAAATCTCTATCTGAAATTGCTGAGAAAAGATTAAAAGCCATTCGAGAATTTACCGAGTTTGGATCTGGATTCAAAATTGCTATGAGAGATCTAGAAATTAGAGGAGCAGGAAATTTAGTAGGCTCTCAACAATCGGGTCACTTAGCCGCCATAGGTTATGACTTGTTTGTGAAAATGATGGAAAGAACAATGCAACAAAAACACAGATCAATTGAAAAACCTCTGACAACCGAGACAGTCATTGAATTAGGTGTAGAAGGATTTATACCCAATCGTTATATTCCAGATGAAGAACAAAAAATAGAAGTATACAAGAAAATTTCTGCCATTGAAAGTGATGAAGATGCTGATGACGTAACCGAGGAAGTCATTGACCGTTTTGGAGATATGCCAAGTCAAGTTTACAATTTGATACAAGTATCTCAAATCAAGCATAAATCAAGTCAATTAGGTGTGATTGCTATTCGTCAACAAGGTAAATATGTCAATTTTGAGTTTGAGGATACAGATCGAATACAAGGTAAAATGATTGAAAAAATAATGAGTCATTATAAAGACCAGGTTAAGTTCGATCACACAAAAAAACCGATGATGAAATATACAATGATACACACAGAGCAAAAAGATATTTTGAGTCAACTAAAGTCATTTGTTGAAACAATAGGATAAACACTGACAAAAAATAACATAAAAAATGGAGGATTATTTTGAAACTAAGAAAAATTATCACAGTATTTTTAATCATGTTGCTAGCCTTAAGTGCAGTGGCATGTGTAAAAGAAAAAGCACCCACTGAAGCTGCCATAGTCAATGGTGAAGCCATTGCATGGGAAGACTTTGAGCAAACATTATCGTTAGAAAAAAAGATATTTGAAATGCGTTGGGCACAACAATTTGGTCCTATGGATTGGAGCACTGAAATAGAACCGGGCGTCCCTTACTTAGACATGTTTAAGCAAGATGTATTAGACAAAATGATTGTGAACTTATTAATTTTTCAAGAAGCTGCAAAAAACGAGATCACTTTAACCCAAGAAGAGTTAGATGAAATCATGGCTGAGTTTAAAAGCGACTTTGAAGACACTGAATATCAAGAGTTTTTAGCAATGTATGATATGACAGAGGAGACATTTGTTAATTACATCAAGACGCAAGAAATTGAGAATCGATTCTATGCTTTTTTCACAGAAAGTTTAAATACATCTGTGGACGAATTGCAGACACATTTTGATGAAAAAAAGAACCAGTTTATTCAAGTTGGAGCGAGTCATATTTTAGTTTACTCTATTGAAGAAGCACAAGAAGTGTTAGACTTAATTCAAGAAGGCTATGAATTTGCAGAGTTAGCGATGGAGTATTCAGAAGATTTTAACAGTGCGATCATGGGTGGAGATTTAGGTTATTTTGGAAAAGGTGACATGGTAGGTGAGTTTGAGGAAGCTGCATTTAGTTTACAAGCAGGTGAAATCAGTGAAATTATCACTTCTGATTTTGGTTTTCATATTATTTATGTTTATGATGTAAAAGATACTTTCGAACTTAACGAAGATCGTGTTCGAAGGGATTTTTACTCTTCAAAATATCGGGCACATATAGAGAAATTGGAGAGCGAAGCAACGATTCAAAGAAATCTATAAAAGGCGGTTATCATATGAAGCTAAAGTTTGCAGGAGGCGTTGGTGTATTGACAGGATCATGCCATTATATTGAGTATAATGGTAAAAAAGTGTTATTAGATTGTGGCTTATTTCAGGGTAGACGGGAAACTGAAGCATTAAACGATCAACCATTTCCATTTAACCCTGAAGAAATTGACCACCTTATCCTTAGTCACGCACATATTGATCACAGTGGTAGAATTCCATTATTAGTTAAAAAAGGATTCAAAGGCAAAATATATGCGTCTAATCCTACCTATGATCTTTGCACCATAATGTTAATGGATAGTGCACATATTCACGAAACAGAAGCAGAGTGGAAGACGAATAAAGCTTTAAGAAAGGGTTTAGACCCAGTATTACCTTTGTACACTAAAGAAGATGCTCAAATAAGTCTTAACCAGTTTCAACCTGTTTTATACGAGTCTTATGAAGAAATTGATGATAATTTGACAATACGATTTGTAGATGCTGGTCATATATTGGGATCATCTATCGTAGAACTATGGTTTAAAGAGAATGGGAAAACGACAAAGTTGGTTTTTTCAGGTGATATTGGCATGAAAAACAAACCCATTATTAGAGACCCAAAAATTGTTGAAAAAGCCGACTATTTAATTTTAGAGTCTACTTATGGAAATCGACTGCATGATTCTGCAGATGAACGCGTTGAAAAATTAGCGAAAGCGATTATTGATACTTTTCATAATGGTGGTACTGTGATTATACCTTCATTTGCTGTTGGGAGAACACAAGAAATTATTTATGAATTGAACGAACATTATGATGGCGATTCAGATTATAAGAAGGAATTCGAGAAAATACCTGTATACATTGATAGTCCATTAGCATCCAAAGCGACAGAAATTTTTAAGAAAAATGCTCATGTTTTTGATAAAAATGCTAGAGAAAAAATTTTATCAGGTGATAATCCCCTAGAATTCAAAAAACTATATTTTACACAGACAGTGGATGAATCAAAAGCACTCAATGTTTCTAATGAGCCCAAAGTTATTATTTCCGCCAGTGGTATGTGCAATGCAGGAAGAGTGAGACATCATTTGAAGCATAATTTATGGAAGAAAAATACAAGAGTGATTTTTGTAGGATATCAAGCACAAGGGACTTTAGGAAGAATGCTTGTGGATGGTGTAAAGCGGGTCAAACTATTTGGAGACGATGTGGCTGTGAATGCTAATATTATGAATATAGAAGGTTTTTCAGGACACGCAGATCAAGATGGTTTATTAGAATGGATGGAAGGGTTTAAAGATGGACCCAAAAAAGTCTTTCTGGTTCATGGAGAAGATGAGGCTCGAGTTGAACTAGCAAACAAAATCAATGAAAAGTTTGAAACAGATGTGATATTACCAAATTTTAAGAGTGAATACTTAATTGAAAATGACGAAGTAAAGATGCTAGAAGCAGGAGAACATCCACTTGGCGACGAAAGCATTCTTGAAGAAGTCTTAATCAATGCAAAACGTATCAAGAAAGAAATCTCCAAACCATTAGAAGCATTTATGGATACGGTGGAAAGAGATGATGAAGATCATGTGACCATAGAGAAATTAGAACGATTGCAAGGTGAGATGCAACAACTGCGCGCTTTGTCAGAACAAGTATTGATCATGACAGAAACCTCTTTAGAGGAGAAAAAACTAACAGTGAAACAATATAAGAGAATCAATAACCTTGTACGTGAATTAGAAAAAACTTTGGTCAACATGAGTATTAAAACCGGAAAATAACTCGATATTCTAATAAAAACTTCACTTTTGCGCTTCCTTTGTTATAATGGGAGGAGTAGAAAAAAAGACAGGTGATTAAATGTTTTGTACAGACCAAAGATTTATGAAAGTGGCGGGGCCGTTTATCAACCACCGTGAGTTTCAGAAGATGAAAAAAATTCCCCATCACAATGACAGTGTGTATGACCATGTGTTAAATGTGGCTTATCAAGCTTATCGTGTTAGCTATAAAAAAGGCTGGGATTGGGAATCTACGATTAGAGGAGCATTGCTCCATGATTTTTATCTCTATCAGTTTAATAAAAAGCCGAGATGGTCATTGTTGATAGATGCATACAATCATATGGTGAATCATCCCTTGAAAGCTTATGAGAATGCGTCAAAACATTTTCACCTTAATCCTATTGAAAAAGACATCATCATTAGCCATATGTTTCCTGTAAGAGTCCCAAAGTATAAGGAAAGCTGGATTGTCTCTTTGATGGATAAAAGTTTGGCCATTATTGAATATAGTCAAAAATTCAAAAAAGTAGTTTTAGGCTATGAAGAAAAAGAAGAATCTTATCAAAAAGCACAATAGAAGCCGAAAGGGCTTCTATTTTTTTATGCAATTGCAAAAGTCAGCTCCCCTTCTGCAACGACTTCATCATTAACTTTCGCAATACCATATCCAATACCTAAAGATCCTTTAGAGTTGGTAATGGTTGTTTCTAACACCAAGAGATCACCAGGAACCACTTTTTTTCTGAAACGAACTTTTTTTATGCCTCCAAAATAGGCTGTCTTGCCTTGGTTTTGCTCTAACAACAATAAGGCAAATGCACCCGTTTGAGCTAAAGCTTCTACAATTAAAACACCAGGCATAATAGGATTCCCAGGAAAATGACCTTGAAAATACGACTCATTACCAGAAACTGATTTGTGACCAATGGCTTTCTCACCAGGAACAACTTCTATTATTCGGTCAATCATAAGAAAAGGGTATCGATGAGGGATGACTTTTTGTATATCGGATAGTTCATACATCTTAATCACCATACCTTTTAAAAATCAATGATGTATTATGTCCACCAAACCCTAACGAATTGGATAAAGCATATTCTAGAGGCTGAGTTCTTCCTTGATTGGGAATAATATCCAAGTCACAATCTGGATCTGGGACTTGGTAATTAATAGTGGGTGGGAGATAACCGTCTCTTACAGAAAGAATAGAAACGATACCTTCTATGGCACCTGCACCACCAATCAAATGGCCGGTCATAGATTTTGTTGAACTAACGGGTATACTATAAGCATCATTGCCAAACACTTTTTTAATCGCTAATGTTTCAAATTTATCATTATAAGGCGTAGAAGTGCCATGGGCATTGATATAACCGATATGCTGTGGTGATATGCCAGCATCCTTGATAGCCCCTTGGATTGCCGATGAAGCTCCATTTCCATTTGGCTCAGGAGTGGTCATATGATAGGCATCACAAGTTGCTCCATAACCTACCACTTCACCATATATATTAGCGCTTCGAGCTTTAGCGTGTTCGTATTCTTCAAGGACTAAGATACCAGCTCCTTCACCCATGACAAAACCACCTCTTTCTTGGTCAAAAGGAATAGAGGCTCTATTTTTATTGGTCGATGTGCATAAAGCGGTCATAGATGAAAAACCTGCAATGGTGGCAGGAGTGATGGATGCTTCAGATCCACCAGCAATCATAATGTCGCTAACACCATGTTGGATTTTTCTGAAAGACTCCCCGATGGCATTGGCACCAGAAGCGCAAGCGGTGACTACTGACATATTGACACCTTTTGCCCCAAAACGTATGGAGACTAAGCCCGATGCCATATTTGATATAATCATTGGAATAAAGAAGGGAGACACTTTACTGGGACCTCTCTTACTTAACTTGTCCAATTCGGTTTCAATAGTATTGATTCCACCTACACCACTGCCAATGATAACACCTACACGATGACAATTCACAGTTTGCATGTCAATCTGTGCGTCATCCATGGCTTGTTGAGCGGCGGCAATTGCAAATTGACAAAACCGATCCGTTCGTTTCGCTTCTTTTTTATCCATGTAATCCACAGGATTAAAGTCTTTGACTTCAGCTGCTAGTTTGACTGAGAAATCAGTTGTATCAAAAGCAGTAATCAAATCGATGCCACAAGTTCCTGCTTGAATATTAGACCAAAAATCAGAAATCGAGTTTCCTATGGGGGAAACGACACCCATTCCTGTTATAACAACTCTTTTTTTCATGGTTCCTCCTAAATATATAATCCGCCATCAACAGAAATAGTTTGACCTGTAATATAAGCAGCTTGATCAGAGCATAAGAATGCAACAAGATTTGCAATATCTTCAGGATCTCCAAGCCTTTTTAAAGGGATATTTTTTTTGATAGCTTCGATAACTTCTTCACTCATATCAGAAGTCATTTTTGTCTGAATAAAACCTGGAGCGATAGCATTACATGTAATGTTTTTGCGAGCAAGCTCTTTAGCAATGGACTTGGTAAAACCAATGATGCCAGCTTTTGATGCAGCATAATTGGATTGACCAATATTGCCCATTAGACCGATGACAGAAGAAATATTAATAATACAGCCACTTTTTTGCTTCATCATGATTTTACTCACATGTTTGGTACAATTAAAAGTGCCATTTAAGTTAATTCTTATCACTTCGGAAAAATCTTCACCCGTCATTTTTAATAGCAATTTGTCATTGGTAATACCTGCATTATTTACCAAGACATCCATGCGACCAAATGACGCGATGGCTTCTTGTATCATGGATTGAGATGACTCAAAATCAGCAACATCTCCTTGAATAATAATGGTTTTCGCAGTTTTGTTTGTAAGTAAGTCTTTTAGCTTAATTAATGGTTCAATATTTTGATTATAATTTAATGCTAGGTTATAACCCAGTTGATTTAGTTTGATAGCAATAGCGCTACCGATACCTCCAGAAGCTCCTGTAACAAAGGCTACTTTAGTTTGATTCAATGGGATACCTCCATGTTCTGAATATATTGATTAAGGGAAGGGATGTTTTCAACAGAAAAAAATGTTTTGGATCGATCGATTTTTTTCAAAAAACCACAAAGAGTAGATCCAGGACCAATTTCAATAAAATGGTTAATATCATAATGAAATAAAGTTTTCATCGAGTCTTCCCACAATACTGAAGAGCAGACTTGTTCTTTAAGCTTAAACATAAAAGCATCTTTGTTACTCGTTAACCGAGCATCAATATTAGTGACAACAGGGACAGCTGAATTATTGATTTGGATTTCAGTTAAGGCATGTTCAAGTTGATTAGCAGCAGGTTTAAGCAATGATGTATGAAAAGGTGCGCTAACAGGTAATAAAAGTGCGCGTTTTGCACCATACTCGCGAGCTTTAGAAACAGCTTGTTCAATGGCTTTAGTCTCACCACCAATGACAATTTGTCCTGGGCAATTAAAGTTAGAACACTCAATAACACCTATTTCACTCAAATCTTCGCATAATCTTTTCGCATCTATTCGTTGGATACCAATTAAAGCGGCCATTTTTCCAAGACCAATAGGTACGGCTTCCTGCATAAAACGACCTCTTTTTTCCACAAGTCGAACAGCATCAGAAAAACGAATAGCCTGTCCATAAACAAGGGCAGAGTATTCACCTAGACTTAAACCAGCAGTCATTTCAGCTTCTACACCAAGTTTTTGAATCACTTTTAAAATAGCGATACTAGTGGTTAGAATAGCAGGCTGAGTAACTTCGGTTTTCATGAGTTCATCTGAAGGACCATTAAAGCATAAATGGCTAAGTTTGTAGCCTAAAGCATCGTCCGCTTCTTCAAACACTTGTCTGGCTTCAGGGTATTCTTCATAGAAATCCTTTCCCATGCCCACATACTGAGCACCTTGTCCAGGAAATAAAAAAGCAATTTTAGACATTGAAAAGCTCCTTTGTTTGATAAGATTTAATGAGAGTGTGGGTATTGTGAACCAATTCTGTAATAATTTCTTCACATGAAGCTTCGGATTTAACAAGACCAGCAATTTGTCCTGCCATAACAGAGCCTGACTTAATATCTCCGTCAATAGCTGCTAAACGAAGTTTACCAGCCCCTTCTTTTTCGATTTCATCGATTGATGCCCCAGTTTTCTCCATTTTTTTTAGTTTAGAAGTTAGACGGTTCTTAATGCATCTTACGGGATGACCGGTTGAGCGACCACTTACCACAGCATCAGTATCTTTGGCATCAAGAATAGCTTTTTTATATGAAGGATGGACATTACACTCATAAGCAGTTAAAAAACGAGTCCCAATTTGGACACCAGAAGCTCCAAGCATTAATGCTGCGGCAAAGCCTCTAGCATCAGCGATCCCTCCTGCTGCAATAACAGGAAGCCTCACGGCATCTACAACTTGAGGGACTAAAGACATGGTGGTCAGTTCTCCAATATGACCGCCAGCTTCTGTTCCTTCGCATATTAAACCGTCAGCACCAATTCGCTCTAATCGAATAGCCATAGTCACTGTTGGAACAACAGGAAAAACTTTAGCACCCTTACTTTTCCACATATCCATATATTTACCAGGACTACCTGCTCCTGATATAATGACAGGTACTTCTAAAAAAGCTGCAGCTTCCGCAACAGCATCTTTAAAAGGACTCATCAACATAATATTGACACCAAAAGGTTTATCAGTGAGTTTTCTAATCTTATAAATTTCCTCTTCCAACCATTCAGGAGGTGCATTTCCTGCAGCAATAACTCCTAATCCACCAGCATTAGATACAGCAGCAGCCAATTCAGCATCAGAAATCCATGCCATACCTCCTTGGAAAATAGGATATCGAATATTCAGCATTTTGCAAATTGCAGAATTTTCCATAAGAGCCCTACTTTACAAGTGCATCTATAAAATCAACAATATCTTTCACAGTCTGGAATTTTGGATAATCTTCTTCAGCAATTTCAATACCAAAAGCTTCTTCCAGATTAATGACAACCTCTGCAAGGTCTAAAGAGTCAGCATCTAAATCATCTTTTAAATGGTCAGTTAATTTTGCCCTTAGGAAGGCTAGAAAAATAATTGCCGTTTCTAATTTTACAAAAAAAGAATTATTAAGAAGTTATAAAAAAATAAAAGCTGATAAAATTCAGGTTGTTCATAACGGTTTTAATAGTGATATTTATAGAAAGATAGATGACAACGTTGAAATCGACGATTCTTTGCTTAAATATGGAATTGAAGAGCCCTTTTTTCTTTATGTTGGTAGGATAGAAAAAAAGAAAAACATATATAATTTAATTGAAGCCTTTGCGATTTTA
>SKID01000021.1 GCA_007116605.1 Tissierellia bacterium | reverse complement strand
CGACTGCCTTTGATAGGTGGCGATTTTTCATCATACCTTTTACATTTAAGTTCTCAATAGTAATCGAACTTGGTTTTTGTTCGACTATTTCAGCGACACATTTATCAATGTAATCAGTACGAATATTAGCTAATCTTTGATGAAGTCTTTGTACTTTAACTACTTGTTTGCGGATATTTTGTCTAGTAGCATCCTCCTTTTCGTCTTTTTTTCTTTGTTTCAAGCTTTCGTATTTCCTCGAAAGCCTCCCTTGTTCTCGTGTGAGCTTCTTTTCAAGCTTCTTAACTGCTCTTGTTTTGTTGACGTTCTTTTTGACACGACCATCGCTGATAACTGCAAAATCCTTTACACCCAAATCAATGCCCAGTGGTTGTGTTTCAGGTTTGATCTGCATGACATCTTTAACTTCACAAACAATGGATACATAGTATCTTCCTGCTTTTTCTGTAACAGTGCCATTGATGACTTTTGAATCCGTTGGTATATAACCAAACTCTTTGAGTCGTACCCATTTAAGCGTTGGGATATTCACCCGATGACGTTCTATTTTCCAATCTGTCTTATTGTTCTTTGGGAAATATAATCCTACTTTAGATTTACCTTTTTTCTTAAATTTAGGGAATTGTGCTTCGCCTTTAAAAAACTTCTTGAAAGATAATTCTGCGTTACAAATAGCTTTCTTTCTAGCCTTGCTTCCACACTCATTAATCCATTTATAACCGTCTAAGACTTTAACTTCGTTATTGATATGTTTATCAAAATCATTAGCTGACATAAAGGCTTTTTTCTTATCCAACTTGCCATCTTTAAAATCTTGATAAAGAGATTGGTTCTTAGCAAGATAAGCATTATAAAGCCATCTACAAACACCTAAAGATTGCTTAATTTTCTGTATCTGTTGTTTCGTTGGCTTTAATTCCACTTTGTATGCTCTTTGCAATCTCTTCATCCTCCTCTATTTTCTTCTTGTATTTCCTTAATCCATAGATTCGGCAACCGAAAACATGTAAGATTGATATCATGTCTTGAACAAGTTCTTCTTGTGGAGATAAAAACTCATTGTTTACAACTAATAGCTTAGTGTCAAATTTCAGTAAAAACTTCTCAAACCATTCATACCCAAAACGGATAAATCTATCTTTGTGAGTAATTACAATTGTATCAATCTTGTTTTCCATAACTTCTTCGATTAATTTATTCCACTTCTTACGATTGTAATTTAGTCCACTACCTATGTCTTGAATGACTTCATCTATAATCATTGCTTTAGTATTTGTAAAATCTTTAAGAAACTTAACTTGATTTAGCAAGTCATCTTTTTGGTTGTTTGTGGAAACCCTAGTGTATATAACAATTTTTCTAGGATTATCATGCTTAACACCTTTAAATTCAAGATACTGGTCATAAGTATAGTAACGTCTATCAGTAGGCGTCCTCTTTGCTGTAAGTGTACCATCCCTATCCCATCTTTGAAGTGTTTTAACTGATACATTTAGTAATTCTGCAAAATCTTTAGGCTTATCATTCGTAATGTGCTTCATATGATTATCAACTCCTTTGAGTATGTTTAAACACACTTAAACACATTTGTCAATATTTTCATCAACTAAAGAATCCTCCTAGTCTCTTTCCCTAATGATACTATAATTTTAATAAAACATCAAGATTTTATGCAAATCATTGCTATTTTAGATAAATTTATTTAATTTTAGGCAAATTAATCTTAATTTAGTCAAATTTTAAGCTATTTTAGACAAATTTTTAAAAAATATTTATCTAAATTTACAACCATTTACTGACCTGTTTGTTTTTTTCTTTCGATTATGGTCGTTTACCAATATGTTATAAATAGTTATCGGCACCACTCAAGACTGAACTGAAAAAAACCGCCCCGTTTCCGAGGCGATTCTTCTTTTAATCTTTTTCGATTCCCATACAATCAATAAGTTATTAAGTTATTGACTGGCATGATTATCAACTGTTTACTGAGCTGGTTTGATGAAGATGTATTTAACCGTTGCATTTCCAGTAGTTGTTCCAATTCTATAAGCTTCAACAACTTGTCCTGCTTGGTCAACACTAATATCATCGATTGTTCCAACACCTGTTACAGAATTTCCTGCTGCATTCATAGTGTAAACCACTACATCTGAAGATAATGAGTAGAAGTTTCCATCATCAAACTGAATCAAGTTGCCTACAATCGCTGTTACTGTAGCGTTTGTCCACTTATCAAAGATATCAGTTTGTGCAGTTGTAGCTGGAGTAATGGCAGTAATTCTACCTGCAGTATTAATATCTACTCTTACTAATTCATTATCCTTATCAGACAAATTCATCACCTTGATTGCTTCCCCTTGACAGATAAAATCACTTGTAACCCTGCCTGACACAAAGACCTTTTCCACATCTTTTTTAACTTCAACAGCTGGAATATTTGGTTTGTCATTTTTTGGTTTTAAATCAGGGTTGGTGTTCTCACTTACGCTGGCCCTATGGTTCGATGGACTAACAAGAGTTCCCTCCTCGTCCGCCTTGTTCAGTAATTGATTTTGAGCAATAGGACGGGAAGGTTTTTCTTTATTTGCAGCCTCGATCTTTTGTTCTGGCTGTTGAGTTTCATCAGCAACAATATCATTCGAATCAATCAGGG
>SKID01000217.1 GCA_007116605.1 Tissierellia bacterium | reverse complement strand
TAGTCCCTTTGGCTGTTCCCGCTCCTTTAGTGGGAATTGGAGTGATTTATGTTTTTAATCGACCTGCTTTAAATTTTATCTATGGATCTATATGGATGCCTGTATTGGTTAACTTTATTCGTTTTGCCCCTTTAGCATTTTTAGCTTTTTCCACTCAATTGAAGCGATTAGATCAACCGTTACTGCAGGCAGCTAAGGTATTCCAAAAAAACCGTTGGCATGGTTTTCTAAAAATTATTTTACCTATGATTTCTCCTGGACTGCTTGCTTCTTTTCTCATTGTTTTTATATTAACCATTGGAGAACTAGGCGCTACATTAATCGTCATTCCTGCTGGCCGTTCAACCATTACCATGCGTATTTATAATTATATGCATTATGGATCTTCTCATTTGATTGCAGGACTTTGTTTGGCCATTCTTGGTGTCTCCTTGTTGATAGGCATCATCATTCTTGTATTACTTAAAAAACAAACGGAGGTTACCCAATGAAAACACCTTTGTTGTCCATAAACAATATACACAAAACCTACGATAAGACTATCGTGCTCAATAATTTATCATTTGAGCTAGGTCATCATGATAAAATAAGTGTGATGGGCCCTTCTGGTTCAGGAAAAACTACTCTCCTTAGACTTATTATGGGACTTGAAAAGCCCAATAAAGGTGAGATAAAAATCAATGGTCAATCTGCCTCTAATCCTAAGCATATTGTATTAGCACCACATCATCGTCAATTAGGTGTGGTCTTTCAGAATGCAGCCTTATGGCCTCATATGAACATTGAAAAAAACATTTATTTCCCTGTTGGTAAAAATCCATCAAAAGAAAGTAGTGATCTGATTCACTATTTGTGTGAGCAAATGAATCTTTTTCCGTTGCTAAAAAAGTATCCGAAACATTTGTCTGGTGGTGAGTCCAAAAGAGTGGCTCTTGCTAGAGCGTTAGCGGCCAATCCTACTCTCATACTCATGGATGAACCATTGACCAACCTTGATAAAGCATTAAAAGAAAAAATGATGATCATGATTGAAAAAATTATCCAAGATACCCATAAATCACTTATCTATGTCAGCCACGACATAGATGAATGCGAGTTTTTTTCATCAAATATCTATCATATGAAAGAAGGGAAATTAATTCATGCCTCTTGATAAGTTTAAACCTATTCTTTTTTATTTAGCCATGGGTGTCATTGTGATTGTTGTTTCCATTGTAGGAGGTCGATTTCTAACTAGTTTAGAAGAAGAAATCCCACTCCCTGAAGGCTTTACCATCATTCGCCCTCCTGAAGAAGTCAATGCCATGATTTTAGATGGCGACTTTGTTTGGGCAGGTGGTCGAGACGGCGTTTATCAAATAGACCGACTAAATAAAGAACTCATCCAACAACTTGATTTGCCTGAGTATGTAGACTTAGTCAAAGGATTGGTAGTTGATTGGCATGGCAATTTGTGGATTGGTCACTTTGGAGGTTTGACCATTTATGATGGCATACAATACCATCATTTAGGACCTCATCAATTACCAGACCAAAGAGTGAATTGCATTTATAAAACCCGAGAGGGACATATACTTGTAGGAACTTTTGGCGGGGTTGCTGTCTTCGATGGAACTGAAGTCACTTTTATCACACAAGAATCAGGACTCTTGGATAGTATGGTCAATGTCATCTATGAAGATCATCTAGGCGGATTATGGTTTGGTCACTATGTTGCCCCTCTAGGGGGTGTCAGTTATCTATCTCAGGATGAATGGCAGTATTTCACCATAGATAATCAATTACCTCATAATAATGTTACTGTTTTTTATCAAGATACTAGTCATGACCTATGGATTGGAACGGGTTTATTTCACACGGGAGGTGCTGCCCGATTATCGCTAAATCATCATACTTGGCAAATTGTTCAAACTTATTCTATGGAGAATGATGTTTTGGCTGGTGAAAAAGTACGCTCCATTTTTCAAGACCATATGGATCATTTATGGATTGGATCTGAGTTTGATGGATTAGCCATTGTTTTAGATTTGAAAATCCCCTTTAATACTGATAATCTCATCTACCTAGACGAGGAACATGGCTTATCTGGTTATGAAGTAAAAGTCATGTGGCAGGATCAGAATCAAAATCTATGGCTAGGAACTCATAATGGTGTTACTGTCATCAACGCTGATGGCATTAAACAATATATTAAATCCACAAGAAAGGATGATTAACATGAGTCAACAAACAGGTGAACCCAAAAGTTTATTTCATCTCATCGGAATAATACTAAAATCTTTTGTCAAAGGCATCCCTAAAATGTTAATACGATCATTATTGATTGGTGTCATTATATGGATGTTGCATGCTTATTTAGTTGTTTTTGTTAATAATGGCTACTTAAAAGAAGGTAGTAGAGCCGCACAAATTTTAGCTTTGAATTTGGGAAGAAACCACAATAATGTCGGAACTGCTTCTCTATTTTGGGGCATTGCCGGATGGATGTTTAGTTACACGGTTTTTACCCGATTATTTGGAATGGGCCTCTTAAAAGGTCCTAAGTATTTTTTTACTAGTTTATTCAAAACTCCTAGTTTTATAACGAGTGGCTTTAAAAAACTATCCAAAGGAAAGGGTCCCATCCTGTTTTTTACATTCCTCATTTCTATTGTGATTAGTTT
>SKID01000264.1 GCA_007116605.1 Tissierellia bacterium | reverse complement strand
CAGCACTCACGCTTGGTTCAAAGACAAAGAGGTCGTACAAGTTATCAAACAAATGATTTTATCCGATGACTAAACGTGCTAAGACTCCCCCTTCCTTAAGCGAAATATAAGTATGGTAGAGTCCCTGGATAAGAGTCTCTAAGGTTCAGTTGCCGTCTTAATGACATCTGAACCCAAGAGTCCTGTTGATGATTCGCGCATTATGTGATCCTTTTCTCCCTTTCGCTTTAGTGAGTTAAAAGGATAAAACATGCATCTGAGTCGCGCATTACGTGATCCTTTGCTTCAGCTTCAGCTCATTAAAGGATAAAACACGTATCCGAGTCGCGCATTATGTGACCCTTTGCTTCATTTAAACAATAAAAAAGCAAAGGGTCTAAATACTAAGCAGCGAGGATACGGTTTTATCCTCAGCAAATGATCTAAGTATTAAGTAGGGAAGATGCTGTTTTATCCTCTCTAAATACTAAGCAGTGATCATCCGACTATAAATTATTTTTCAGTTAAAATAGTCAAATTAGACAACATCTATTTAAGAAAACACCTTCCTTTATGATATAATATTCAAAGGGAGGTGTTTTTGTGAAAAACAAACAAATGTTGTCGGGTAATAGTGCCATTGCTAGAGGTTTTTATGAAGGAGGAGGGAAAGTTGCAGCAAGTTTTCCGGGATCTCCAACAGTAGAAATCATGCACACTTTAAATACGGAGTACCCAGATATTTACTCGGAATTTTCAATTAATGAAAAAGTCGCATTAGAAGTCGGTATAGGTGCTTCTTTTGCTGGTGCAAGAACATTAGTATCTATGAAACACGTAGGAGTCAATGTTTGTGCAGATCCTTTGATGACATTTACACAAACGAGAATCAATGGAGGATTTGTCTTAGTAACAGGTGATGACCCAGGTATGCTAAGCTCTCAAAACGAACAAGACAATAGAATATTTGGGAAATTTGCAAATATGCCCATTTTAGATCCTAGTGATAGCCAAGAAGCAAAAGACTACGTAAAAGAAGCTTTAACATTAAGTGAGCAATTTAATAGACCCTTTATGATTCGAGTCACTAGTCGTGTTTGTCACTCCCGTAGTCCAGTGGTTTTATCAGAACCTGAAGAAGTTGAAATTTCTGGCTTCTCAAAAAAACTTGAAGACTATGGCATGATTCCACCCAATACTTTTCAGAAACAGTATGATATGCAAGAGGGCTTGAAAAGATTAGCAGATTTTGCTGAGAAATCAACATTAAACAGACTAGAAGAAGTTGAATCATCCAAAACCCTCATTATTACATCTGGTTTAATGTACCATAACTTGAAAGAGTTAGATTTACCCATTAGCGTCTTTAAATTAGGGATGGTCTATCCATTACCCATAGAATCCATTAAAGAACAGAGTAAAAAATATAATCGCATCATCGTCATTGAAGAAATGATGCCATTTATAGAGAATGAGTTAAAAATTCATGGTATCCAATGTGAAGGCAAAAATCTTTTTAATTTTACTGGCGAATTAAGCACTGAAGATATTGAACGAGGTTTAATTAATGGAGGAATTATTGTCGCAAAAAATGATAATCCTGTAAAAGTAGAAGAAACAGTATCTAGAATTCCAATGTTTTGTGCAGGATGTCCCCATAGACCTGTTTTTGATATTTTAAAAAAATCCAAAGTGAGTGTGATTGGAGATATTGGTTGTTATTCAATGGCGGTTTTGCCTCCCTTAAATATTTTAAACTCAATTATTAGCATGGGAGCCTGTATTGGTATCATGAAAGGCCTATCTAAAGCAAATACAATAGCAAATAATAAAGAACCTTTAGTAGCCGTTATTGGCGATGGCACATTTTATCATTCAGGAATGCCAAGTTTGTTAAATATGTTGCATCAAATGGATCCTGACTATAATATGACTTTGATTATTTTAGACAATGGAACCACAGCCATGACTGGAGGTCAACCCAATGCAGGAACTGGAAAATATGGAGCAGCTTATGATATGAACGTCAGTGTAGAATCTATTGTGGGTGCTATGGGATTTAATAGGGTTAAAGTGGTAGATCAATTTCAGTATAAAGAAGCCTCTAAAACGATTAAAGAGGAGTTAAAGCACCCTGGTTTTTCTATTGTCATCACCACAAGACCCTGCGCACTGACATTTAAGATAAAAGAAACGCCCTTCTATGTTGATCCATCCATATGCATAGGCTGTAGATCTTGTGTTAAAACAAATTGTCCACCTATTGCCATGAAAAAATACGAAGGCATCGAAAAACTAAAGTCTTCTATTAATAGGGATATGTGTGTAGGTTGTTCTGTTTGTGCACAAGTATGTCCAGTCAATGCGATCAAAAGAACGGAGGTTAAGTCATGAAACCTTATCAAATCATTATTGCGGGTGTGGGTGGACAAGGACTGATATTAACTACGAAAATTATTTGTGATGCAGGGATGCAACAAGGTTATGATGTAAAAAGCAACGATGTGGTGGGCTTAGCACAAAGAGGTGGGAAAGTGTGGGGAAGCGTTAAATTAGCTGAAAAAGTAGCTTCGCCTAATATAGCTGTGGGAAAAGCTGACTTACTCTTAGGCATGGAATTATTAGAAGCTTATAGGTGGAGAAGTTATTTGAAAAAGGAAGGCAAAGCTATATTAAATCATTATCAGATTCCACCAGT
>SKID01000323.1 GCA_007116605.1 Tissierellia bacterium | reverse complement strand
TTTCTAATATTTCAGCTTTTTTTTGCTCTTTTGGTAGATGATGAAAAAACTCTAAATAACTATCAGGCTCAAATTGAGCGTTTTGAGAAAGATAATAAGAAGGTGGTAAAGATCCACTATGGCTTTTTAAGGAATTCAAGTACTTTTTTTGCTGCAAATAAACCATCAGAGGAATAGAGATACTATAGGAAGCTCCCTCTTCATTATGTGTCATAATAGGCTTGATGAGAGCGACTAATGCATCAAAACCAGAGGCTTTTTCAATAGAGTCCATGAGTTGAAGAGTACGATGATGATATCGTTCAAGCAAAAGTTCAATATCTTTGTAAGTTTTTTTAGTGTGAAGATAAAAGTGCAACATATTAGGGACATATTTTAAAAGTTGCAAAGAAGGTTTAAACTTTACTTTTATCCGGTCGTCATTTAAACCCATTAACTCTTCCAAAAAATCTTCTTGTAGGCCCATTTGGGAAAAAGCATTTCCTAAAACACCCATATTAAAATAGGCCTGGTAATGAAAAGATTTGGCTAGTAACTTAGGATCAATATGTGTAGGCCCAATGATTGATTCTATAATGTTAAGCCATGCCCGATTGACTACTGGAATATTGATGTCCCATACTAATGGTTTAATCAATCCTGGTAGGTAGTTTTTTGAAATATTGTTTTTATAAACATTGATGGTTCCGAATGTCGTGATAGGTCTCATTTGGAGCCAAAAAAATGATTTTCCATCATATGCCCATTCGATATCTATTGGGTAGCCCACTTTTTTTTCGAGTAAGAGTGCTTGATTAAAAAAACTTGTCAAATCAGCATCTGAAATATTAACAAAAGATGGACTCTCTACCAATAAGTTCTTCCACTTGTATTTAGCGCGATAAGGCTCAATGCCTTCCTTCACAAGTTTTTCCCCTAATCCATCAACGGCTTCAAAGATGATTTCATTCGCTCCAGAAACTGGGTTTTTAGTAAAGACGACACCAGAATAGAGAGGATGGATCATTTCTTGCAAAATAATGACATCTTGTTTGAGATTAGGTCCTTCAGATGCAGCGTAACTTTTGGCAACATTAAGAATAGCTTGGAAAATCGAATCTAAAGACTTAAGATTTAAAAAACTCTCAAAAAAACCAGCTTGAGATTCTAAATGACCGTCTTCCTCTCCTTTAGCCGAACGGATGCAGTAATCTTTTGAAGAATCAACTAGGTGTGTTAGTTCCGACACGATTTCTTTTTTGTGAGATAAAACCCAATCTTCATCAATATGATCTGCCACTAAACCGTAAGTGGTAGGAACATTTAGTTTAAGAGCATGCATTTGTTTCAGACCATAAAATTTCTGGCTCATTTCATCAGTTGATTGATCTAGTTTAATCCATAACATCATTTTTCCTCCTGATATGTTTCACTATGCGTTGAAGTCTAGGGCGATTATAGCGTTGTATCATGATAAATGGAATGTCTACCAAAATAGCAATGCTAAAAATCAATATATTTTTAGGATAAGCGTATATCCATAAAAAAACAAGAGAACTAAGGATACCAAACCAGTGAATGAGTTCAGCTCTTAGCGTCTCTAGTATAAAATCATTGAGATAAGATTCGTTTTTAGAAACCAAACGAGATTTTTCAAACCCAAAGCGATTTATTTTCCCTCCATCTGGCAAGAAATCTTTCCATTTTTGAATGTGAAAAATTTTCTGATAAATAGTCCCTCGTCCTTCGAAAGGTTTAGATGAAAAGGCATCAAGCATTTTATTTAGATGTGTACCACTAAGCTTATGACATAAGTATACCCCTAACATATGAAGAACAAACCATATAAGGATAGTGACTGCTATCGTAATCATTGTCTAACTCCGGCACCCAATTTAGAGAAATCATCTCTCTCTGGCGAATTTAACAGATAAAACAAAAGAGTAACTACCAAGGATAAGGCAGTGATTACCCAAGAGCGCTCTCCAAAATAAATTGCAATCGGAACGATGGGCAATGTTCGATTGACTGCTTTTCTAGAATTTTTGAGTATATAAAAACTCAAAGCCCACCATCCAAAGATAAAAACAGCTAAAAATGGGGAAAGATACAATAGACCCCATCCAGAAACAGTTCTTGCTTTACTACCCTTGAACTTCAAAAAAACAGGAAACAAGTTGGCGATAATGTTAACTAATAGAATCATGTAAAGATAAATGCGATGAGGATTGATGATAAGAGCACCAATCCATATCGTACCAATTACTTTGATAATTTCTACTAATACACATAAACAACCAACCCATAAAGGCGCGTGGCGAAAAGCATTTGCAATACCTGCATTTTTTGTCCCAACTTGAGATAAGTTGATGCCAGTTGTCCACAAAGTCAATAAAGTATTGAAGGGGATTGAACAAATGAAGTAGACGATGAATAAATAAAGAATTTCTCTATGCACGAATATTAGTCAAACCTCATTTCCTTCACAGTCACACCATTTAATGCATTAAGCTCTTGCTTTAGAGCCTCAACATGGTCATCTGCATTTTTAATCATCTCCAAAATAACGATTCCTTTTTCAGTACAACTCACATCTGCTTCTTGGTGCATCCCTAAACGCGTTCTGATATAACAACCATATTGAGTTAATAGGGCTTGCATTGCGGGAGCAGACTCACTTCGAATATCTAATGAAATACCTA
>SKID01000331.1 GCA_007116605.1 Tissierellia bacterium | reverse complement strand
TGGTGGGGTTGGTCGATCAATTTATGGACTTTAGAAAACTAAAAAAACAAATGAGGCGGTAAGATTTTATGAGAAACCTGAAAGGCCCTAGTTTTTTAACAGAAGAAGGAAGTATATTCTTTTATATTACATTGATTTTATTTCTTGGATTGGTCATTATTGGTCAATACACCTTAGGGATAATCGCGGGCGTATTGATTATTTTAGCGATATGGATTAACTCGAGAACCAACGAAACTAGAAAGAAAGAGTTAAATCAATACTTAATCGAGTTTACAAATACCATTGATGATATGTCGCGACAAGCGCTACTCAGTTTTCCTATTCCATTAGCGATTATTGGTAAGGAAGGTTCAGTTCATTGGTACAACTCAAAATTTAAAGAAGTTGTTAAAAGTGAGAAGGCACCCATAGACAATATAAAAGGCTATTTTCCCACATTTCCTCTAAAAAGTTTATTAGAAGAACCTGAAAACATGACCATAGATGTGACTTATAACACAAAAAATTTCAATGTCATAGTCAGTGTAATAGATGGCACAGATAAAGACAATACGGTCTATATGTTATACTTCATTGATAATACCAGGTTTACAAATCTAAAAGAAGTTTACTCTGCTGAAAAAACATTGGTGTCTGTGATCGAAGTCGATAATTTTGATGAAATCTCTAAAAAGATGGATCGTGTTGAGCGAACATCTTTAATGGCTCGAATAGAGAGAGAATTAAGTGTTTTAGCTCAAAGAATGAATGGCTTTATCATTAAATATTTAGATGATCGTTTTGTCATGATTTTTGAAAATCGATTTTTTGATAATTTGACAACTAAAAAATTTGATATCCTTGAAGATATCAAGGAAATAAAAACTGAAAAAGATGAATTTTTCACTTTATCTATTGGTGTAGGGATTGGCAGTAAAACACTCACACAGCAGTATGATAATGCCTTAGGCGCTTTAAGCATTGCTCTTGGTAGAGGTGGTGACCAAGCAGTTGTAAAAAGTTCAACAAAAGTGACCTATTATGGTGGTCGTAGTAAAGCAGTTGAAAAGAGTACAAAAGTTAAAGCTAGAATTATGGCCAATGCCATTAGACAAATAATGGTGCAGTCCTCTAATGTGATTATTACTGGACATCGTTCGGGAGATATGGACTCTTTTGGAGCTGCCTTAGGAATGCATGCTATTGCAAAAGCAATGAATAAAGACTCCTATATTGTTTTAAATGAATTAAATGCAGAATTGGCTAATGTCTTTGAGCGTATGAAGCAAGAAGATTTTGATTATTCAGCCATTATTATTAATAACGAAACAGCGATGAAATTGATTAATGAAAACACCCTTGGCGTTGTTGTAGATACCCACAAACCTAGCTTTACTGAAGCTCAAGAAGTATTACCCTATATTGAGCGTATCATCTTGGTGGATCATCATATCCGAGGAGAAGAGTATATTGATGATCCTGTATTAGACTATTTAGAACCTTATGCATCTTCCACTTGTGAACTCATTGCCGAGCTATTCCAATACATGAATAATCAAATTGCTTTGACAAAGTTTGAGGCAGAAGTCATGTTAGCAGGTATTATGATGGATACCAATGCCTTTACTTTTAAAACAGGTGTTAGAACATTCGAGGCAGCTTCTTATTTAAGGCGAGCTGGGGCAGATACTGTGGAAGCAAAGCGGTTGTTAAGTGATGACATGGATACATGGAAGAGAAAATCAGAAGTAATTGAAAGAGCAAAGATATATAAAGATATTTTTGCCATATCTGTGATTGATGAAATTTATACAACTGGGCTCATTATTGCTTCCCAAAGTGCTGCAGATTTACTATCTGTAAAAGGTGTACAAGCAAGTTTTGTTTTAGTGAGAAGAGAAAACCATATCCATGTAAGTGGAAGGTCTATAGGAAAAATTAATGTTCAAATTATTCTTGAAAAATTAGGAGGAGGTGGCCATTTTGAAATTGCAGGTGCCCAAATTCCTACCAAAGATATGGAAGAAGCACAAAAAATACTAAAAGAAGGTATAGAACAATATCGAAAGGAGAATCGAATACAATGAAAGTGATTATGCTTAAAGACGATAAAAAAATTGGAAAAAAAGGAGAGGTGGTTAATGCCAAAGATGGTTACGCCAGAAACTTTTTAATACCCAGAGGAATTGCTTTAGAAGCCACACCGGAAAACCTTAAACATTTAGAAAGAGAGAAGCAAAAATTAAAAGAAGCAGAATCTGAGAACTTAAAAAAAGCATTATTATTGAAGGATGAAATTGAAAAAAAAGTAGCTGAAATAGAAATAAAGGCTGGAGAAAACGGAAAACTCTTTGGTTCAGTGACTTCTAAAGAGATCGCTCAAGCTTTTATGAATCAACACAAAATAGATTTTGATAAGAAGAAGATTGATTTAAAAGACCCTATTAAGAATGTGGGTACTCATGAAATCCCAGTAAAACTTCATACTGAAGTCACTGCAATGATAAAAGTAACTGTGAAAGGAATCTAATTGTCAATGTCAGATCAACTCATTGGAAAAGTACCTCCCCATAGTTTAGAAGCAGAGCAAACTGTTCTTGGAGCAATGATGTTAGATCGAAATGCTCTCGAAACGGCCATCAACCACTTAAAGCCTGATCATTTTTATTTCGAAGCCAATCGAGAGATTTTTGAAGCTGCCAAAAACTTATCATTACAACATCAACCGGTGGACTTATTAACGGTGACAGAAGCTTTAAAGAAGCGAAAGACGATTGATCAAGTTGGAGGGATTGCTTATTTAGCTGATTTATCTGAAAATATTGCCACTACTAGAAATATCGAAGCTTATTGCAAAATCATTGAAGAGAAGTCAATTATTAGAGAACTGATCACAGCAGCAGAGGAAATCAAAAAGAGAGGTCTCGATGATTCAGGTGAAGCAAAAGCTTTGATTGAATTAGCAGAATCGAGAATATTTGCCATCTCACAAGAAAGGCAACAAAGAGATTTTTCTCATATGAGAGAAATCATTTTGACTGTTTTTAATCAGCTTGAAGAAAGAGCAGGTAATGATGGAGAATTAACGGGTCTAACTACAGGATTTAGAGAAATAGACTCTATGACAGCAGGTCTCCAGCCATCAGACTTTATTTTAATCGCTGCACGCCCTTCAATGGGTAAGACCGCATTAGCCTTGAATATGGCCTTGAATGCTTCTGTTAAGGGGCAAGCAAAAGTAGCCATCTTTTCATTGGAGATGTCAAAAGAACAATTGGTTCAAAGAATATTAAGTATGGAATCATTAGTTGAGAGTAATAAATTAAGAACAGGTAAATTAGAAGATGAAGATTGGGAAAAAATCACCTATGCCAGTGGCGTGATTTCTGCAGCAGATATCTTTATTGATGACACACCAGGGATAACTTTGTTTGAAATTGCTTCTAAATGTAGAAGATTGAAATCTCAGAAAGGCTTAGACATCATTATCGTGGATTACTTACAATTAATGGAAGGTAGTGGTGGTGAAAGCCGACAGCAAGAAATATCCAATATTTCAAGAGGCTTGAAAGGGCTTGCAAGAGAAATGTCTTGTCCAGTGGTTTCTTTATCTCAGCTTTCAAGAGCACCTGAACAAAGACAAAACCATCGACCTATCTTATCGGATTTAAGAGAGTCTGGAGCCATCGAACAAGATGCGGATATTGTCATGTTTCTTTATAGAGATGAGTATTATAAAGATAAAGATGGTTTAGATGATGAAAATTACACAAAAAGAGGCATTGCTGAAGTCATTATTGCTAAACATAGAAATGGACCAGTGGGAACAGTAGAATTGTCATGGGTAGATCGATTTACTAAATTTACTGATTTACCTAGGCATTAAGGGCATAAAAACCCAACATCACGAGATTGTGATGTTGGGTTTTTATCTAAATATATTAAGGTGTAATGCTTTGTTTAACTCATCGATACATTTAATACCTAATATAGAGTTTCCTTTAGAATCTAAACGAGGAGAAAAAACACCAATACCCATTCTTTGAGGAACACAGGTCACAATACCACCAGAAACACCACTTTTACTAGGAAGACCTATTTTGACTGCAAACTCACCAGAATAGTCGTACATACCACATGTTAACATCAATGCTTTAACGATTTGAAAATGCTTATTAGGGATGGTTGAATGCTTATTAATAGATAGAAAATAGCCTAAATTAGCAAGATCAATACAGTTCACCTCGATGGCACAACATTTGAAATAAAGATCCAGTATTTCTTCAACATCACCTTTCAAAATGTTTTTTTCTTTTAAGAGATAGGCCAAAGCTCTATTTCGATAAGCACTATTTTTCTCGGAAGTAAATACTTCTTCATTAAAACTTATAGAATCTCGTTGGAATATTGTTTCGCAAAGAGAGGTTATTTTTTTGAGTTTTTCTTGATAGCTAAATCCCTTTATAAGTGAAGCAACTAGAATTGCACCGGAATTAATAAATGGATTATAGGGTTTAATGACATGAGTGAAGTCGAGCTTTGAGATTGAATTGAATGAATCCCCAGATGATTCCATACCAACATGATTAAAGAGATCTTCAGTATTGCTATCTTGTAAAGCAACTAATAGTAATATTATTTTTGAAATACTTTGAAAAGTAAACTTAAATTCTGTGTCTCCTGCGGTATAGATTGAGCTATGATCTCTGACCGCTAATCCTAAGCTATCAGAAACCTTGGCTAATGCAGGTATATAAGAGGCTTTTTCGCCTTTAGAAATGGCCTCCTTGTTGGTTAAATAGATTTTTTCTAATAATTTTTGCATAGAAATCTCCTAAATATACGTTTGAATAAAAAATTATAACAGATTTAAAACATGAAAAACGTTTTCCAGACAACAGTTTCATGCTATCAATTATAGTAAAATTTAATAAATTATTTTACAGGAGGAATGTATGATTCGTTTGATTGGAGTTTTAATTATTCTTATTGGGTTTTATAAGAAATATAATCCAATAGCAGTTGTATTAGTAGCTGGAATCGCTACGGGCTTAGTGAGTGGAATAGAAATAGTTACAATACTAGACATTCTAGGAAGAACCTTTGTTGCAAATAGGTTTATGTCAATATTTTTGCTGACATTACCAGTAATCGGCATACTAGAGAGATATGGCTTGAAAGAAAGATCTGTTATGTTAATTAAATCCATGAAGTCAGCAACAACAGGCAGAGTTATAATAGTTTATATGTTTTTCAGAGAACTGGCATCTGTTTTTGGCTTAAGACTGGGAGGACATGTCCAGTTTGTAAGACCACTTGTATACCCTATGGCATATGGGGCAGCAGAAAAAAACTACCAATCTGTGACTGAAGATGCAGATGAAAAAATCAAGGGAATATCAGCTGCTGCAGAAAACTATGGTAATTTTTATGGGCAGAATGTTTTTCCAGCTTCTGGTGGTGTTTTACTTGTAGTAGGAACGCTAGCTGCACTTGAAATTGATGTGATACCAATGGAAGTTGCTATTGCAGCTATACCTGTTGCAGTTATAGCCTTCATCTACACAGTTGTTCAAAGCGTATTGTTTGATAATAGTCTAAATAAATCATTGAAAAAAAATAAAATTGATAAAGGAGCCTAGTTATGCAAAATACACTATTGGAAATCATGTATATTTTAGCAGGGTTGGTTGGAATCGCTGCAGCAGTCTATGCATTAAAAGATAAGAATCATCCTCATCCAAAAGAGACAGCAGCATTTTGGGGAATTTTCGGTATAACATTCATTTTTGGCAAGTACATTCCAGGCTATGTAACGGGCTTATTGATATTGGCGATGGGTGTTTTAGCAGCAATCAACAAGGTGAAAGATGGTGGTATGAAAACTGCAGATGAAGATCAAAGGGAAGCCAGTGCTTTAAAGATTGGAAATAAAATCTTTATCCCCGCTTTAACGATTGGATTAATTGCATTTATAGTGGGTCAGTACATCCCAGCCCTAGGTGCATTAGTAGGACTAGGATTAGGAGCATTGTTATCGACAATTATTGCAATGATAATGACAAAAACTGAAACCAAAAATATTCCTTATGAGGGGAGCAGATTATTACTGAGTCTTGGAACTGCTGCAATATTACCACAACTTTTGGCAGCTTTAGGTGCACTGTTTAATGCTGCAGGTGTGGGAGAAGTGATTGCGACTGGCATAGGAGGTGTAATTCCTCAAGGCAACATACTAGCTGGTGTAATAGCTTACTGCTTAGGGATGGCTATTTTTACTATGATTATGGGGAATGCGTTTGCTGCTTTTGCAGTCATTACTACTGGAATAGGAATGCCTTTTGTATATGCATATGGTGCTAATCCTACTGTAGTTGGGATATTAGCGTTGACTGCTGGTTATTGTGGTACGCTTATGACACCAATGGCAGCCAACTTTAACATTGTCCCTGCAGCTCTTTTAGACACTAAAAATAGTAATAGAGTGATTATATCACAAGCACCATTAGCGATAGTGATGCTTCTGACACACATAGTGTTGATGTATATGTTAGGTTTCTAGGAGGATAAGAATGGTGAAAATATTACTAACAGGTTTTGACCCATTTGGTGGAGAAGGTATCAATCCATCTTATGAAGCGATTAAAAAAGTCACCATCAACAATTCTTCGATTAAAGTGATAAAAAAAGAAATACCAACAGTCTTTAAGAAAGCAATAGAAGTGTTAGATGAAACCATAGAAATGGAAAAACCCGATATCGTTATTTGTACAGGACAAGCTGGAGGTAGGTTTGATATATCACTAGAAAGAATAGGAATCAATATAATTGATGCAAGAATCCCTGACAATGATGGTGATCAGCCAATTGACGAAAAAATCTTTGAAGATGGTCAAGAGGCATACTTTTCAACGATTCCAATAAAAGCAATTGTTAAAAGTCTTCGTGAGAATGGGATTCCTGCATCAGTATCTAATACTGCGGGTACTTTTGTGTGCAACTGTATTCTTTACGGCTTAATGTACCTCATAGACAAGAAATATCCTACTATAAAAGGTGGATTTGTACATGTGCCATTTTTGCCAGAGCAAGTAATAGAAAGAGTTAATGCACCTAGTATGTCCCTTGAAAACATAGCGCGAGGGTTTGAAATAATCATCGAAACGGTTTCGACAACAGAACACGATATTAAAGAAATTGGCGGAACAATTAGTTAAAATGAAAAAACACTTATTTGTTTATGGCACATTGATGAAGGGCTATAGGAATCATGATGCTTATATAAAGGGAAAATATCTATCAAGAAAAAAAGCTAGGGTAAAAGGTAGGCTTTATCATCTTAAAAAATGTGGCTGTCCTGCACTTCTGAATGGAAATGGAACAGTTATAGGAGAATTATATGAGTTGAGTGATTTTAAAGAAACCATCATAAAGACAGATCTTTTAGAAAACTATGATTCTCAAAATGTCTATGCTAGCCAATATATCAGAACGGAAATTCCAGTACGACTTGATAATGGTCAAGTAATAAAAGCTGATGCTTACTTATATCATATCACGAATCTTGAAGAATTTATGGAACGTGCATATCTAATCGAAGATGAATTGTGGAAAGAGTCAATATGAGTGAATAACTAATTAATTGACAACCTCTTGTATTTTATAATAAAATGAAATGCAGGAGGTTGCTTATGCTTAAAGAGCTTTTTAACATAAAACTTCAACAAGATATGACCAGTTATTTTTTGAATGAATTATCACAAAAAGGAAGAGTTGTTGGTTATAAAAAAGATACTATTGTACAGACTAGTTCAGACTGTATTTACATTGTGATTGAGGGTATGGTTTCTGAAGAAATCTTTAGCGAGGATGGCAAACAGACAACTTTGTTTTTGTTAGGACCTGGGACTATTTTTGGTGAAATGTCATTTTTTCAAAAATATGAGAAAACCTGTTCAGTAGATATATCTATGTATCATAACACAAAAGTATCAGTTATAGAAAGAAATGTATTAAATAGTGAGATAGTTGATAATCCTAAAATATACCATTATTTAATGCATAGTATAATTAGGAAATATAATATAATCATGTTAAAAGTTGCAGATAACTACTTTAATGACTTTAAAGGTAAATTAGCTAGCACATTAATTAGATTCGCAATTGTTGAAGAGGGAGACATATTTGATGGTGCTATTATTAGAAATGTTAAGTCAATAACAATGTTTGCAAAATATCTATCTTGTGATAGAAGTACAGTTTCTAAAGGACTATCAGATTTCCAAGATGCGGGCTTAATAAAACTGTATAAAGATAAAATAGTGATTGAAAACAAAGATTTGCTGACTAAATACGTGAACTTTATTTGGTAAATTATTATAATCGAATTTAGATGGTCAAAAAATTTGGCAAGCAACACTTGGTAAAAATGCGGTTTCTATTTGGGAGCATAAAAATGACTAAAATACTAGATTGTTTTAAGCAGATAGAAGAAATTGTTTCTCCAAAACACACGACAAGAGGACTTGATCAAGTGAATCTCAATAATCAGTTATATTTGATAACAGAAGCACTGATGAAATCGAAAAGTATCTGCATAGTGTCAGGTTTTCAAGTGGCAGGAACGGATAAAGGTGAGACAGATGGACCCATCGGCGCACTATCATTAGCCAACGCATTAAATCAATTAGGGAAGAATACCTGGATTGTTACAGACTATTTTTCAAAAAATATGATGGAAGCAGCAAAAAAACCAATCCATCTTTCCACAGAAGTCATTGAACAAAACAATCAAGACTTAGAATCGTGGATACATCCGTTTTTGAAGGAGAACAACATTGATCATCTCATAGCCATTGAAAGGCCAGGTCTATCTCAAGACGGTCATTATTATTCGATGAATGGTGTTTCTCTACACCCAGATGTATGTAGATTTGATCAATTATTTAATGTTGCTAGTCAACAAGGCATTATTACTTCTGCCATTGGAGATGGTGGTAATGAAATTGGCATGGGTAAAATCAAAGAATATATTTCTAAACATGTACCTCAAGGGGTGAAAATAGTTGCACAGACTGAAACGGATTTTTTATTAGTCACAGGAGTTTCTAACTGGGGTGGACACGCCATTAGTGGTGGGCTTTCGTTGATGAGTAAAAAAATGTTGCTTTATGATGAAATGATAGAAAAGCAAATCTTAGCCATAATGGTGGCGGCAGGTGCTATCGATGGATGTACCAAAGCAGCCGAGTTATCTGTGGATGGACTACCAGTTCAGGAACATATGACAGTGGTTAAAAAGATTCGAACCTTGATAGAGGCCTATATCTTTGCTTCATAGTAGCTGCAACCAAGGCTCAAATAAATATCAAAACCGCCAAGTCTAGACTTGGCGGTTTCCCCTTTTATATCACAACCACAAGGTTGGTTATGCTTCATAGTGACATGATCCGATGAAATAAGTCCTGTAGCGTCCTGTTGATGTATATTCACGAATACTATTCATATTATACATTAAAATTAATGAAAATAAACTCATTTAGATCAAATGTCATTGACAAAAACAGGCATTTTTTGTGACAAAACTCTTGAAACTAGTCAGCACAAGTCTTATAATAGTTTCAAGAGGTGGTTTGAATGGATTTTTATCAGAAGTTAGACTATTTAATGACATTGACCAAGACAACAAATAGTGTGTTGGCATTTAATGTTTCCTTAGATCCTTCTTATATTAGTCGTTTAAGAAATGGCAAAAGAAAACCTTCTAAGAATGGAGACTATATTCAAGAAATGGCCCTGTATTTTGCGAAAAATACTCAAGGCAATATGCATCTCAATACATTAAAACAGCAGTTAGCATTAGAAGAAATAGTCATTGACCAAGATCAACTGGCAAAAGCGATTTATAGATGGCTAATGGAAGAGAAAGACCGTGAAAAAAAGGTGTTAGAAGGTTTTATTGACCAGTTTTCAGGGTTTACCTTCAAGATTGAAAAGCCTACTGACTTGCAAGAGTCAGAAGGGGAAGCTGATTTTACAGACAAAACTTTTTATTATGGGAATCAAGGAAAAAGAGAAGGCGCACTAAGGTTACTAACAGCAATGATTCACAACAAGAAGAAAGATTATTTATTACTATTTAGTGATGAAAGCATGGAATGGATGAAGGAAGATCGCCATTTTATCACTCAGTGGGAATCTTTGATGAAAAAAGTATTGTTGAAAGGACATCGAATTAAAATTATACATACAGT
>SKID01000373.1 GCA_007116605.1 Tissierellia bacterium | reverse complement strand
ACTCGAGTTAATGCTTTTTCCTGAGAAGTTAAATATAATGGAACGCCTTCATAATCCATCACAATTTTTTCTCCTGAATACAAAAACATCATTGCAGGGCTCCTCTCAGTGACATGTATGCGTATGGTACTAGGGATAACCCGTCGAACTGAAACATCTTGAATAACACTTAGGTTTAAAATATTTTCAACAATTTGTTTTTTATTAACCAAAAGCATATTTTCTCCAATGATGATTTGAGAAACATCCAATAATTGGTATTGCTCGTAATAAATATTGCCTTCAACTTCAACTCTTTGAATAGGTAAGAGATTTAAGTAAATAACAATATATATTCCACTGGTAATGACTAATAACAAAAAAAATAAATTTCCTATCCTAGTGATTATTTTTTTTTTCTTTTTAATTTCCTTATTTTTTGCCATCATTAATTATATAACCCACTATAATTTCCTTGATTTTATCTGATGCCTGATTATTACCAAGTTTAATAGATGCTAATTCCATTTTATGATATAAATCTTTATCTTTCATTAATCGCTGTACTTTTTGCCATATATCCTTGCCTGACACTTCTTTTTCTGTTAAAACAAATGCCGCACCACTTTTTTCTATTAATCTGGCGTTTTTTTCCTGGTGGTTTTCTGCTGTATATCCTTTAGGAATTAATATAGCAGGCTTCCCAAGAGCCGTCACTTCTGATAGGGTAATGGCCCCACCACTTCCTAGCACCAAATCGCAAGCAATCAAGGCTTTTGCTCCATCATGCATGTAATCCACAATGCGCATGTTTCTCGGTATTTCAGTCACCTGTTGAAGCATTTGATTATAAAGCCTTTTACCTGACACATGTAGCCATTTCAAATCGTTGCAATCTTTAATCTCTTCTATAGCTTCTATAATGGCATCATTCATACGTAATTGACCACCACTACCTCCAAATGAATACACAAAAAAATCAGATTCAGAAATATCTAGGTCTTTTCTTGCTTGTTTTCTATCTATGCTGAATAATTCTTTTTTTAAAGGATTTCCAGTTAGTTCAATGTTTTTTGACTTATTAAAATATGATTTTGACTCTTCAAAACTGATCATTACTGTGTCTACTATTCGTCCTAATAATCGGTTTGTTATGCCGGGATAAGCGTTTTGCTCGTGGATAATTGTTTTGACTTTACAAATTTTTGCTGCTAAAACTACTGGTCCTGTAACAAATCCTCCTGTGCCAATGACCAACTGAGGCTTCTCTTTTCTCATGATGATCATGGACTGAACTAAACCAACTAGATTCGCAAAAATGGTTTTAAAATGCTTTAAAGTAAACACTTTTCTTTCAATGAATCCAGTTTTGACCGCTCTAAAAGGTATATTCTGCTTTTCAATAATCATGCTTTCCATACTATTTGAACCACCAACATAAATAACCTCCATGTCAGTAGCAGTATTAAGGGTATTAATAATATCTTTAATGGCTAAAGCAGGTGTAATATGCCCACCCGTTCCACCACCTGTGATAATAATTTTCATTGTTAATCTCCTAGAATTAAACTGAGTTTTTTGATATATTTAGCAAAACACCAATAGAAGCCATATTAATTAATAAAGATGTCCCGCCAGCACTAATAAATGGCAAGACGATACCTGTTGGTGGCATAGACGATGACACAACTGCTATATGAACAGCCGCTTGAATGCCAATTAAGCAAGTAATGCCCATTGCTAAAAAAGTTCCAAATAAATCGCTGGCATTAATGGCGATTCTTAATCCCCTCCATACTAAAACCACAAAGAATAGTATCACACCAAAAGCACCTACAAAACCAAGTTCTTCACCAATCACAGCAAAAATAAAATCATTATAGGCTAGTGGGATGTAAAAAAACTTCTGTCTACTCTGACCCAATCCCATGCCAAACAAACCACCGGTACCTAAAGCTAATAAGGATTGCACCACTTGGTAACCATAGGTGGATCTATATCTAAATGGATCTGTGAAACTGATCACTCTAACCATTCTATAAGATTCATTAATAATCAGATAGGATGTCACGCTAATAGCCATAAAGGCTGTCATAGCAATATGCAGCAAATTAGCTCCTGCACAAAAATACATAACACCTAATGTCATTGCTAAAACAAAAGTGGTGCTTAAATCTCTTTGCAAAGCAATCGTACCACAGAAAAAAAAGATGAGTACTGCTATAGGCACATAGCCCTTTTTGAAAGTTCTAATTCTTTGCGCATTTTTTTCTAAGTAGTAAGCCACATACATGACTGCTGCAATTTTAATAATATCAGATGGTTGTATATTTAAACCACCAATATCAATCCATCTCACCGCACCATAAGCTTCTGTACCATAGGCTGTAAAAAGAAGCACGGTTGCTAAAATAGCAAGGACAAACATCAGTTTATTTAGTTTTCTATAAATCCGATAATCAATAAAGGATGCAATGATTAAAGCAGCCATTCCTGCTAAGCCTGCCATCACCTGTTTTCTCAGAAAGAAAAAGCCATCTCCTCTGAAGTAATAATAACCCTCAGGAAAACTAGCACTATAGACCATAATAAAGCCAAATAACACTAAAATACTTGTTGATAAAAATAATAACCAATCCACTGAACCTTTTTGATTCATATTATCCCTCTTTATCTGACAATTGTGCAACGAGTGTTTTAAACTCGTCTCCTCTTTCCATATAATT
>SKID01000107.1 GCA_007116605.1 Tissierellia bacterium | reverse complement strand
CACAGTCTCTTTAATATTTTTCAGTCCTATACCATGAAAACCATCTGATGACTTTGTTGAAATCATTTCCCCGTCTTTGAGAATTAATTTTCCATCATAAGTATTCGTCAGTTTAATTTTCAACTTATTAAACTCATAATTCATGTATAAGTCAATCATTGCCTCGTGAACCACTTTTTGACAAGCTTCAATAGCATTATTTAGAATATTACTCAGGATAATTGTAATATCCATGTCTTGTATAGGTAGTGCCTCAGGAAGGTTAATGTAATAGTCAAATTCAATCCCTAACTCTTTAATCGTTTTCGCTTTGTAATTAATGATGGATGAAACCACTTTATGCCTAGAGACCATGGATGCCGTAACACTTGATTCTGCAAGCATCAATTGATTACAATACGTCAATGCTTGTTGATAATCATTTTGCAACAACATGCCACTCAATGATTCTAAGTGGTTAATATAATCATGTCTTTGCTGATTCATTTTGTGAAACATATCATCCATTTCACGAAAATGCATCATTTGATCTTCATATTGTTTTTTTGTTAGTTGCCATTGATGAATTTCTCGTTCACGAGCAATCACTTTAAAGGCCATATTAGTTATCAATATGGTCAGTGCTGCAATAATCACTAAAGCCAGCAGTACAAAAGCAAATTCCACTTGGTCTGATACACTGATACTCATATAAAACTGTATACCTGAAAAAGTTAACACAACATTAATGAATAAAATAATGGTTGTCACCACAGAAAAATAGTTTGCTTCAATTTTTTGGTAGGACAAAAATTTTCCTACTAAATAGACTAGAGGAATTAATATCAATTTACTAGTTAGCTTGTATGCAATTCTAGGCAGTGAAAAAGTCATGAGTAAGTTTGCTTCAATACCCATCACTACATTAAACACAATAATCGACGCATAGGCTGCTGTAGAGATCAGAATTGATGCAAAGGCAAAACTAATCAATAACTTGAATAAGGATATTTTGTGTAAATATTTAACAACCACATAGAGTATTACAAAGGGAGAAAGTGTTACCACCATATTGTAGTGACTAAAATACAAACTTAACACACCTATCATTATCCCTAATACCATTAGAATACTCACCATCGCCCAATTATGCTTTGGCTTTTCTTTGATATAGCGTGTACCCAAGTATAAAAAAGCTAACAAGTCAATTAATCCTGTAAAATATTCCAATAAAAAAGCACTAAGCCCCATATCCATGCTCTCACCTACCTAATGGTTATGAAAGCATTATACAACATATCTGATAGGGAGACAATCACCAACACTTACTGTCTTTCATCTATCTAATTTGAAAAGTTTTTCAAAAAATAAAAAAACACTTAATCTCGTAAGCGTTTTTTTAGGTTAGTCCCAGCAAATATAATCTCCCAATGAATCCACTTATGCTTAATGACATCATATACCATTTTTATGCATTATTCAACAGAATGGGCATAAACAACCTTTTATGAGGCGTAAACAACATGATGTTTATGATTTTAGCCCTTTATATAATTTCTAGAATAGCTCTGTCTACCTCTTCTTTGAATTTCCTACCCAAAGGTACTTCAATATTTCCAGGTCTCATAATAATATAATCTTTTTCAACTGATCTAATTTTATAACGATTAATGATAAAACTTTTATGACATCTAATAAAATAATCTTTCTCTAAATGTGCTTCTAAATAACTAATGGTCATAACCCCAGTGATTTCTCTTCCATCCGTTAAATAAAAATGCATTCTTTTGCCCAGTTTTTCAGCATAAATGATTTCATCGTAAAAAATCACATAATTTTCATTGGCATTTTTCACTGTGATAGAAAGCTTTTCTTTCATATAATATCTAGATAATACTAGGTCGACGGCACGATCCATCATTTTATGAAAAAAAATAGGATTGATGGGTTTTACAATATAATTAAAGGCAAATACCTCATAAGCTTCGTAAGCAAATGCTGAAAAGGCCGTCACAAAAATAATCAACACATGATGATCCACTTGCCGAATTTTTTTTGCTAATTCAATGCCATTGTACCGATCACTCAGATCAATATCTAGAAATATCATTTGATACTTACCCTTATCAAATAGTTCTAGGGCGCCTTTTGAATGAAGTGATTTATCGATTATAAAGTCATATTTCGATTCACTACTATACTCTTTTATGTGATGTTCCAATCTACTCAACTGATACCGATTATCGTCACATAACAAAATCCTGATGTCCATAAATGACTCCTTTTCATTTTGAACTCATTATTTGGTGATTTGTCTAATGATAACAGTGCAAAGACTCCCACTTCTTAAGTAGTATTAAGTCCCTGGATACAACCTTTAACATTCAAGTTGTATTTCAAAAGCCCTTCGAATCTTAGCGTCCTGTTCATCTTTGTGTTAACTTGCGATTTAGCAAATCTAGCACCGCCAGAGAAGCTCGTTCACGATTCGTTTGTCGATCACCTGGGTAATTTATTTTTCTTACAAACACTTCTCCATCAATGGCTACTGCAATATAAGTCAGTCCCACTGGCTTCTCTTCAGATCCACCATCCGGACCTGCTACACCCGTAGTGGCTAAACCAATATTTGTTTTTGCAATTCTAGCAACATTCAATGCCATCTCTTCAGCAGTCTGTTGACTAACAGCTCCCCAAGTATGAATCGTTTCTTCTTTAACTTGAAGCAAAT
>SKID01000359.1 GCA_007116605.1 Tissierellia bacterium | reverse complement strand
TATCCATTTCTTCATCATTTTGAGCATCATATATCCTGAACTCAACTTCAGTTCCTGATGGAAAACTTTGAAAAGATACAGTTCCCTCATCAAACTCATTTGATTCTCTATAAGTAATCTCACCTAACACAAAGCCTCTATTTTGCAAAATTGTTTCTGCTTCAGATACAGACCGTCCCAATAAATTAGGCATAATTGCAAATTCTACTTCTTCACCCTTGCTGATCACATAATCAACTAAATCTCCCGGGGACGCCATTATTCCTGCCTGTGGCTCTTGGCTAATCACCAAACCCCATGGAACTGTATCGCTAAAGGCATGGGTAATTTCTCCAGCTCTTAAACCGGCTTCATTGATTAATACTAAGGCTTCATTAGAATACTTTCTGGTAATATCCGGCACTTCCACTAATCTTTGACCTAAACTGACTATGACTTCAATAGGAAAGCCTTCTTTTAATGTCTCACCTTCTCTAATACTTTGACTCATCACTTGGCCTTCTAAAAAATCTTCATGATGAATGCGATCTTTCACAATAAATCTCAAACCAAGGTTTTCAATTGTTTGCTGGGCAATGACTTCATCCACACCCAATAAATCTGGAACTTCTACTTCTGTCACCGCTAAGTAGTTTTGAATCCATCTAATCGCCACAAAAGATACAGCTACTGTCACGAGTAAAGCTGCTAAGATAGCCAATATAGAGTACTTCACTTTTGTTCTTGGATCTTCTATAGCATGATTCGCATCATTATTGCGTTCAGCTTGTGTTTGGTTGTCTTTTTTGGACCTTTTAATCACACTTTCCTTAGATTGATGCTTTTGATTATTTCTTCGTTCTATCACTCTAGATTTAGACCTGTCTTTATCGGAATTGGAGGTTTCAGCAAAAAATCGGTCTAATGCTTCTTGCTTTTCTCTTTCTTTTTCTTTTTCCTCTTCAGTAGGAATATGTGCTAATTGTGAGTTCTGAAACCTTACTAAATTTTTTCGTACATCAGCTATACTGGCGTATCTAAGAGATTGTTTTTTATTGGTACACTTCAATACAATATCATCGAGTCTATGTGGGATACTAGCTCTTATCAGTGATGGTGGTTGCACTGTTTCGTTCACATGTTTTAGGGCAATAGCTATGGGTGTGTCTCCTTCAAAAGGAAGTTTTCCCGTCAACATTTCATACAATACAATACCAAAAGAATAGATATCAGACTTTTCATCCACATAGCCACCTCTAGCTTGTTCTGGTGAGAAATAATGGACCGATCCCATTGTATTGTCTTTATTTGTCATCGTTTTATTTGTGACAGCTCTAGCAATGCCAAAATCAGCAACTTTGACTTGCTGTTGTTGATCGATAAGAATATTATGTGGCTTGATATCTCTGTGAATAATCCCATTACCATGTGCATGTTCTAAAGCTTCTGCAATCTGTATTGCTATATTAACACTTGTTTCTAAGGATAATGCTTCTTGCGATTCAATCAGTTGATTTAACGTAATGCCATCAACTAATTCCATCACAATATAATATGTGCCTTCATCCACTCCCGTATCATAAACATTGACAATGTTTTTATGGTTTAAACGAGCTGCTGACATGGATTCTTGCTTAAACTTGTCGATAAAGTCTTCATCATCTAAAAATTCTTCTTTGAGTATCTTAACAGCAACATATCTGTCCAGCACATTACATTTTGCTTTATACACATGCGCCATGCCGCCTTTGCCAGCTTCTTCTACTATTTCATATCTTCCGTTTAATATTTTTTTCATAAACACCTCTGCTACTGATAAAGCAGGATAACCGAAATATTATCGGTTCCACCTCTATTTTTTGCTTCCTCTATCATTTGATCAACTGCATTTTCTAAATTATTGACAATTATTTGTGATAATTCTTTATCTTCAAAATAATTTGACAACCCATCCGAACATAATAGTACCATGGAAATATTGATCATGTCCACAGTGAAATAATCAGGTATAGCGGTATCGCAAGTACCTAATGCTTTTGTTAACACATTTCGTTGTGGATGATGATGAGACTCTTCTACTGTAATTTTGCCAAGTCTTAACATTTCGTTGACTAGTGAGTGATCTTCTGTCAATTGTTTCAGTCCATGGTCTTGAAAAATATAGAGTCGGCTGTCCCCTATATTCCCCACATACATGACTTGTTTATCTAAATCAACAATCGCCAATGTTAGAGTCGTCCCCATCCCTTGATAGTTTGCATTGTTTTTGCTAGCTTCATAAACAACACGGCAACTATGTTTGAAAAGATTGCTCATGAATTGCTCAGGATTTTGTGACAAGTTGCTTTGGTTTTGAACAAAATAATCTTCACAAGCACTTAATGCCATTTTGCTCGCAATCTCTCCTGACTGGTGCCCTCCCATGCCATCCGCTACTGCAGCTAGAATGTATTGATTGATTTTGCGATACATTATACTATCTTCATTTTTTTCACGCACTTTGCCCACATCTGTTTTAAAGCTCGCTTTCATAATTCCCCCTCATATCCATATATTGATTTCTTAATTGTCCACAGGCCGCTTTAATATCACGACCCAATTCTCTTCGAACAGTCACCGAAAGTTTTTTCTTTTTTAGGTGATTAGCAAATTGATTAACCTTATCATCTGATGGAGATTGCCCGTTGTAGTCAGCTACTGGATTAAGTGGAATAATATTTAATAAGCAATT
>SKID01000288.1 GCA_007116605.1 Tissierellia bacterium | reverse complement strand
TATAAACTATTAGAAGAGATTTTTGAGCTTAGTTACTGGGAATTTCCCTACATAACGGCCTCTAACATTCAGTGGCGTTTTAAACACCTTCTGAACGTTAGTGTTCTGTAAATCACTGATTCATTTTTGACCAAATCACAAATCTGCAGTTATTAATGTCTTCATTCGACTAAAATCAACGACAAAAAAGCAAAAAATCTGTTGATTTCAACAGATTTTTATTGTATCAAAGATTGTGTTCTTACTGTCACTTACTTTAGCCATATCACAGATTTCTGTTAAGACATTATGTCTAATCCCTCAATGCTTGATTCCATTTGGCAATCTTCGATTAACGCATATGTAACTAAAGATTATAATGTTCCCTATAGTAGGTTACACACAGGCACAATTTACCACGAAATGCTGAAATATAAATCTTCATGAATTCGAAGTGTTAAACAAAAGTTTAATTTAGCATGTCAAATGACTTGTCTTAGATTTAATCATTTTGACTGATTAGCACTACCGCTCTACACCAACCTGCAGTTGCACCTTTAAACTTCATAGGCAAAGCAGAGACAATAAATCCATGATAATATGGTATTTTATCGAGATTTGAAAGCTTTTCTATTTGTAAATACTCCCGATTTCTGCCATGCATATGCGAACTCCATAATTCTTTTTTATTCCCTGTTTTCCTAAAAGACTCTACCATAGATTTTACTGGTCTATCTAATGTCCATGCATCTATACCAATACATTTAACTCCTTGATCTAATAGCCAGTTTAACCCTTCAACACCAATACCTGACTGCATTTCTAAGTACTTTTCTGTTGTAGTTCCCCAGTATTGATCACATCCAGTTTGGATTAAAATAATATCTAAAGGACGTATTTTGTAATTGATTTTTGTCAAAGCATTTTGCAAATCTTTTGGTGTGATTTCTGATCCAGGCTCTTTGTAACGCATGTCTAATAGTACGCCATTACCAAAACACCACTCTAAAGGAATTTGATCAATTGACCGAGCTGGTTTACCTTCACATTCAGGACCATAATGTAATGGCGCATCTATATGTGTCCCTGAATGTCCACTCCCAGTAATAATATCTGTTGCTAAAGCCATAGAATCAGGAAAATCACTCGGATCAATTCCAGCGAGTTTAGCTAATCTTTCTGCACCCTTTTTGTGATCTGAAAATTCTAACTTGGGAGGGAAAGGTTCTGTTGCATTATTTTCGTGTGGTGTACTGATATCAATAATTTTAAACATTGTTAATCTCCTTTGTCATTAAGTGCCTGTGTTTTATTTACTGGTAATTTTCTATTATTTTCATAAATTCTTCTGTTGTTACTAGTCTCTTTTCTTTTGTTCCTAAAGACTTTACTTCATTCAATATTTCTGACAATACTTCATCAGGAAAGGATATGTTTAATTTATCTAGATAATATTCTATGGATGCTTTACCACTTTTTTTACCTAAAACAATGTCACCTGAACGCCCAAATAGTTGTGGGGTTGTTGCAAACATAGCCAAAGGATTTTTTATGACTAAATCTACACCTATACCAGACTCTCTTGTATAGTTTCTTGCACCAGAGATTGGCTTGTTTCTCGCGAGTGGCACTCCTGAAATTGATTCAACCATTTGTGTTAATTCTGTGATTTTTTCTAATTTATAGCCATTATCAATCCCTAAAAGTACTGTCATAGCCACCATTAATTCTTCAAGTGCAGCATTACCTGTTCTTTCACCTAATCCGTTAATGCATGAATGTGCAACTTCTGCACCTGCAGCAATTCCAGCTAATTCCGTCGCAACAGCCATACCAAAATCATTATGGGTATGTATCTCAACTGGTAGTCCGTTGGTGAGTCTTTTCATTTTTTTCACAAGATAATCAATGGTTTGAGGAAGTGCACATCCCATTGTATCTACTACTCCTACGGAATCTGGTTTGGAACTTTCCATAATTCCTTTCATTAATTGTGTTAGATCCTCTTCACGTGCACGCGTTGTATCATAAGGAAAATAGACTACATAAAGGCCTTGAGACTTAGCATAATTAATGGACGCCACACTTTTTTCTAATACATTTTCCCAAGTCCACTGAAACTGATATTTTAACTTAGGATAGCCAATAGGTACTTCAATAACTACTCCATGAGCTCCAGTTTCCACCGCCATATCGATATCTTGTTTAAGAGCGCGTGCAAAGGTAAATATTTTAGCATCTAGGTTACGACTCGTGATGGACCTTATCGCTTTATAATCGTCTTTTGAAACTGCTGGCATACCTGCTTCAATTCTTTCAATACCCAGTTCATTCAATTTTTCAGCAATTCTAATTTTATCATCTACAGTAAAAACAACACCTGGAGTTTGTTCACCATCACGCAGTGTGGCATCATGTAGCTCTACTTTAGATGCTTTTTCAATAACGTTAAGAACTTCAGGGTAGTCATTATATGGACTCGCCCACCAAGCATTTTCTTTATAGTGATTCATTTTTGTCATTATAATCTTCCTTTCATTTCAATAATATTTCATATTTGGTGTATATGCAAGAAGCCGACATCGAATATTTAATTAAGTTTCTTTTGTCGGCTTAAGCTTAAACCTTTGATTAACATGATATCATATAGAATATAGAATATTTAATATATCATATACGATAATTGAGTTTTTTATAATAACGTCACATACCAGAATCTAATAGCAAAGACTAAC
>SKID01000367.1 GCA_007116605.1 Tissierellia bacterium | reverse complement strand
TTACGTACAATCTTTATTATATTATACTATATAGTGTGCGATTTGTGAAGAAGGGGATGTTTGTTGTACAAATAAATGAGCATGATGTGGCTGCTGATAACTAATAACTTATTGAAGATACAACAAAAGTTAAACACTCATAAATCATCGTTTTTTGGATGACTTATGTCCAAGAAAGTCGATTTTTACCACCTCAGTTTTGAGGTGGTACTTTTATGTGAAATATAAAATTAATGGTGCTTGCCTATAACTCAGAGTAAGATAAAGCCTATAGATTTTGGTTAGAAATAACTAAATTTATGGGCTTTGATTAATTCTAAACAATAAATTTTTAATAATTATAATTATTTTAATAAATACTATGTTTTTTTGGGGATTGCCGTTATAATATAGTTATTAAGTTTATCAGTACTAAAACTCCCACTTTTTAAAGTGAATGATAAGTTTTGTAAGGTCCCTAGATAAAGGGCTCTAAGATTCAGGTGGTCATTTATACTTCATCTGAATCCAAGAGTCCGCTTAATCATCAATATCACAGGATAAATAGAGTCTATTTTCTGTAAGGTATCATGTTATTTTGCAACAAGTTCACTTATGAATGTGAGGACAGGAGTTACTATGGAAACATTTAGCGTTTTTTTAGAAAAAATTGAAGACTCTAACAAAAGAAATCGCATGACCCAAATTCTTGAGTTCATTAGCAAACAATTTCCTCATCTGAAACAAGAAATCAAATGGAACCAACCCATGTTTACCGATCATGGCACCTTTATTATTGGTTTTAGTGTTTCAAAAAAGCACATTGCCTTGGCTCCTGAAGCAGTGGTATTAGATTATTTTGAAGATGATATCGCAGCATCAGGATATTTAAGAACTAAAGAACTTATGATGATTCCTTGGCAAGATGAAGTCAATTTGGATTTAATCCATCGTATAGTAGCTTATAATATCGAGTCAAAAAAAAATAGCACTCATTTTTGGAAACAACCACTCAGTTAAGATCATGTATCCCTTGATCACAGAACGTCATATCGCAACGCTAACAAAAAGATTAACTATTTTTGCAAGAAAGGTTTCAAATTTGAAGGGTAGTGGGAAAGATATTGAACACTAAAATCTATAATCGAAAGGAAAAACAATGGCATTAATGGTGTTTGTTTTAGGATTATTAATTGGTTCATTTTTGAATGTCTGTATTTACCGCATTCCTGCTGGGAAGTCCATTGTATATCCGCCTTCATCATGTGGATCATGCCATCGTCAATTAAAGGGGCTTGATCTTATTCCTGTACTCACATACTTTTTCTATAAGGGTAAGTGTCGTTATTGTGGTAAAGCTTACTCTATACAATACCCCATGGTTGAGCTAATGAACGGATTGCTATATGTTTGGCTTTTTTATCGTTTTGGTTTGAGTCTTATCTTTGTATTTTATAGCATAGTAGCCAGTCTATTACTAGTCATCAGCTTCATTGATATAGAAACTAAAACCATACCGGATGGACTCAATATTTTTGCTTATATCATTGCTATTGGATTTGGTGTTTTTGCGCATAAAGATGTATATTTAAGTATGCTTTATGGGTTTTTGTTTGGGTTTTTGTTTTTTTTCATCATTGCTGTCGTCACCAATGCAATGGGGGGAGGAGACATTAAACTTATGGGAGCTCTAGGCATTGCTTTTGGGCTATCTGGTGTTATTTTTGTAACAATCTTAAGTTTTATTTATGGGTCTATCATTTCTATCGGTTTACTCGTTTCAAAAAAAGCGGGTAGGAAAACAGAAATACCGTTTGGACCTTTTATATCTTTTGCAGCGTTGACATTTATGCTATACGGCCAAGAAATCTTAGATTTATATTTTGCTTATATAGGAATAAAATAATTGTCAAACATTAAAATAATTATATTCATATTGTTTTTTTTAAAAAAACGCACTTTATTAAGTGGATTTCATTTGATAAATATAGATGTCTTTTTGAACTTATGGTATAATGAATAAACAAATGGGCATAAATAAGGAGGGGATGTCATGGCAAGAGTGCTATCCATTGATTTAGGTAATAAGCACATTAAAATTGTCGAAGGGAACTCCGATAAGAAGAATTTGACTGTAAGAAAGCTTGTGCAAATTGATACACCTTCAAATGCAATACAAGAAGGTTATATAAAAGATTTTGAAGCCATCAGAAGTTTATTAAAAAAAACACTTACAGCTAACAAGTTTAAATATAGAAGTACTGTAATCAATATTAATACTACCTCATTGATAACAAGAACGATTGAGATGCCGATTTTAAAAAAGCATCGAGAAACTGTTCGAATGATTCGATTTGAGTTAGAACAATTTTTGCCAGTGGTATTAGATGAGTACAAAGTTGTTTATAGAATAGTTAAAAAGTATCAAGAAGATGGCATAAAAAAGGGTAGTTATCTAATATACGCGGTGCCGTCTAAATTGATTGATGATTATAAAAGACTGATATCAAGCTTAGGTTTAAATCTAATAGCAATGGATTTATCATTTAATTCGTTAGAAAAAATCTTTGTTGTAGGTCGAACTATAAATGATATCACTATCGCTAAAGACAAAACTTATTATATTATCTCTTTAGGCCATAAATCTTTGATTTTTAATGTAATATGTAATGGTGTCAATCTTTTTACAAGGATAATTAATCAAGGCGGATCGGATATTGATTCTAGTCTTCAAGATTTGTT
>SKID01000151.1 GCA_007116605.1 Tissierellia bacterium | reverse complement strand
GTATCTCTTTTTTTTTGAAATACTCTCTCACAATGCGATAAGAAAATGCATGTATCGTTGAAAAATTAACCTGATTTTGGGGTAAATCTGGATAAGCTTTTAGATATCTGTGTTTCATATGCTGAGCTGCCATTTTGGAAAAAGTAATGGTTAAAATTTTTCTTCCTAGCTCTAATCTTTTATCATAAACTAAGCGAGCAGATCTGGCTGTAATGACCGTCGTTTTACCAGACCCTGCAGTGGCTAATACCATGCCTGGTCCTTCATCATGGTTTACTGCGGCCATCTGCTCATCATTTAAGTAAACTTGTTTTTGATTCATATAACTCTTAAAAGCCACTATAAACTCCTTGTTTTCTATAGCTGTCAACTTTCCTGTATGACTTCTTTTACTGTTTGTTCACCATGAGACATAAGCTGATGAGCTTCTTGTTCTTGCCATAACTTAAAGGTTCGTCTTAGTTCTTTAATTAACCAAGGTCCTATAATAACAATCGCCACAATTTCTGCTATAAAAAACGAAAACCACACACCAGATAAACCCACTATTCTAGATAGTAAATAGGCCACTGGCAAGATCACAATCATTTGACGAATAAAGGAAGCAATCAAACTAACATACCCTTTACCTATTGCTTGAAAAGTAACAGAAAAAGTGATCCCTGCCGCAGCAATTGGCAGTCCCATTGCCACTCTTCTCAGTGCGGGTACTCCTAAAGTAATCATTTCTTCAGATGCATCAAAAAGTCTTAAAAGAGGAACGGGAAATCCCACTAAAATAATTGTCCCTAATGTCATGAAGGCCACTCCCAACATGAGGGTCGTTTTTAGTGCTTGAATCATTCTCGCTTTATTTTTTGCACCATAATTGAATCCCATAATAGGCATATAGCCTTGGGCTAAACCAAACATGGGCATGATAATAATAGACTGAAGTTTAAAGTAAATCCCTAATACCGCCACCGCTGTGGGTGTAAAACTGATGAGAATGATATTAAACACACTAATCATCACTGAGGCAAGAGATTGCATAATAATTCCAGGCAATCCTACAATATAAATATCTTTTAGTATGCCTTTATCTGGTTTAAATCCCTTGACAATTAAATGAACTTCTGGCTTTCCTCGAGATAAAACAATGATTATATAACTAAAACTCAACATCTGCCCTAAAATAGTTGCAATGGCAGCACCTCTAATTCCCAATGCAGGTAATCCAAACCATCCGAAAATTAAGATGGGATCTAAAATAATATTAGAAATGGCACCGATTAACATGGCTTTCATCGGTCGAATCATATCTCCGGTTCCCTGCAAAATACTCATTCCAGCTTGTGACATCAACCTACCAAAAGAAAAAATCATAATAATACTAATATATTGTGTGGTTAAATCGATGAGATATAAATCACTAGTAAACAACGACACCAATCTGCGAGCAAAAAAAAGACCCAGAATCATCATACTCACAGAATATACAGCGTTAATCATTAAACCGTGACTTGCTGCATAAGACGCTGCTTGATGATTTTTTTCTCCTAACCTCCTTGATATTAGAGATGTGACACCCGCACCAGTTCCTGCCATAAGAGCCACTATTAATAATTGTAATGGAAATGCTAATGACACCGCTGTTAAAGCTTCTTCACTAATACGGGATACATAAATACTGTCCACAATATTATACATGGCTTGTATGGACATGGAAATCATTGCTGGAAAAGCCATGGATAGTACTAATTGCCTAACTGGCATAGAAGCCATTTTATTTGTCTTTATTGACATCTTTCAACCTACTTTCTCTTGTGTTTCTAGCATACCTTATTATAGAGCCCATGTTTTACACTGTCAATGAAAACACAGCTATCTTATTTTTGTCTTTTGATTCAATGACTAACAGTCTTTTAGAATAAAACAATATCCTTTTTTATTTTTTTTTTCCTTTTTTGCTTGACTTTTCGTCTAACATCTTGTATATTTTCAGTAACCACTCACATGACTGACGGAATTGTGGAATTAACCACAAGGGAGTGTGAGTAATCTAAAAAAAGCCGACCGTCTGGGCAATCTGTCCGGGCGGTTTTTTTGTTTTTGTCCGGAAGATTATGTAGGAGGTAATGATGAATGCATGGCAAGATTTTTTAGGTGGAGATTGGCAAAATTCAGTTAATGTTCGGGACTTTATTCAGAAAAATTACACCCCTTTCAAAGAGCAGCCCTCATTTTTATGTAAAAAGTCCTTAAAGACTGAAAAATTGTTTGAGCAAGTAGAATCTCTACTAAAGTCCGAGCAAAAAACAGGCATTTACGCTGTTGAAAAAAACAAGCTTGCAAGCATTGATGGCCATCTTCCAGGCTATATGGATCAAAAAAACGAAGTGATTGTTGGTTTTCAATCTGACGGTCCTTTAAAGCGCTTAATCAATCCTTATGGTGGCTTAAGAATGGTAGAAAGTGCTATTGAAGCTTATCATCTTGATGTTGATCCCGACTTATTTGATTCCTTTAGACAATATAGAAAAACCCATAACGAAGGTGTTTTTCAAGCCTATAATGATGAGATTAAAGTCGCTCGTGGGACTGGTTTACTAACAGGACTTCCTGACGCTTATGGTCGTGGTCGAATTATTGGCGATTATCGACGATTGGCCTTATATGGGGCAGACTATCTCATTGAAGAAAAACAAAAATTTCTGAGCCAAATGACATTTCCTTTTGACGAAGAAAG
>SKID01000363.1 GCA_007116605.1 Tissierellia bacterium | reverse complement strand
ATGAGGTTTAGGCAATACTTTATGTTTGACATAGTTATTAATCATTGTTTTAGTTAGCACTGAAGTGTTTATGTCAGTTTTAAAAAAATAAAGTGACTGATCTAAAAACTGGACAACTTGATCCATATAAAGACCTAAATCAGGGATTGAGGTCATATCGACTAATTTAATATCTTTCATAGATGTCATCTTTTCTTTCATAATATCTCCTACAATTCACATTCAAATCTAAGATGATTATATAATAAAAAAAAGATACAGTAAAGGCTATTACTTAAAATTGACAAAACAACCCAATAATGGTACTATTAAAACCAATAGATGTAGTAATAAATACTAGATAAGGAGAAATTGATATGACCAAGTTTAGAGAACCTCTTAATACATGGACACATATGATTGGCTTTTTAATTTTTTTAATTGGGACCATCTTTCTACTAGTCCAAGCGACTGAACATGCTAGCCCTTGGGCGGTGTTTGCTGTTCTTGTTTATGGGATAGGGATGTTAGGTCTTTATCTAGCTTCAACGCTATATCACGGTCTTAATGGGTCACCTGATAAAATAAGAAATTTAAAGAAAATAGACCATTCAATGATTTACATCTACATTGCAGCAACATATACCCCCATATGTGTTTTGTCATTAGCCAACACTTTAGGGTATGGCTTGTTGCTAGGGGTTTGGATCGTAGCAATTATTGGTGTTATCATGAAGATTTTCTTCTTAAATTTGCCAAGATGGTTGTATACTAGTTTTTATTTAATTCTTGGATGGGTTTCTTTAGTGGTTGTTTATCCATTGTACTTTACATTACATTGGAATGGATTGCTATTATTGCTTTTAGGAGGCTTGTTTTATACAACAGGTGCTATCATATATGCAATAAAGCCGGTTAAAATACAGTGGAAATCTTGGGGATTTCATGAAATATTTCATTTGTTTATCATATTAGGGAGTTTGATGCATTATATTGTGATTTATCGGTTTGTGCTAAATTGAAGACCTATTCATGTTAAATAGAAGGGTGGTAGCGCTACCCGTTTTGTATTTATAGATCAATATGCTTTCCTCGCAGCTTCACATTTGACTCCTTGTATGCTTTCTTTACCAGGATAAAATAGGTTCTCGTTGCTTCGTATCAAGAATAAAACACGTATCCGAGTCGCGCATTATGTGGTTATTTGTTTCCTTTCGCTTTAGTTAAAAAGGATACAACATGCTTCTTAGGTGCGCATGATGATTCATTTTGCCTCAGTGAATAAAAGGATTAAATATGTGTCCGATTCGCGCATTATGTGATCCTTTTCTTCATTTAAATTTTAAAAAAGAAAAGGATCTAAATATTAAGCAGAGAGGACACTATTTCATCCTTGATAGTGAGCAGGGAAGATGCTGTTTTATCCTCCGTAAAGGGTCATATAATGGGCGACCTAGTTATTGCATAGGGATAAAATTCACTTTCCAAACATTATTTTCGTTCCTAGTGAGATGAAAGTAATACTGCCATGCATCTTCGTCATAGGCTTCACTAAAGTGATCGCTATACCAAGAGACATTAGCTAAGTTACCTTGCTCCCAAACAACAACTCGTGAGGCGTTTTCAAAAACACCAAAATCTTGTACGCGATCTTCGTTTGGTATGGCAAGGTGTTCTTCTAATGACCATAAGGCACTTTGATTATCAAGGTAATATAAATAATACTGAGTTAAAAAATCTCTTTGAACTTCTGCATGTAAATATAACTTCATAATGGATAGTGGTGATAAGCCCATTAAATGGATATCATCCCTATCGGATTGAAATTGTTCAAATGCCTCTAATTCTTTTGGGCTAAGGTCAAGTAATGATTGCGTCTCAATTGCAGGTTCTGCACGTGATTGAAGAATAGATTCGATGCTTTCTCTAAGAAAAGCATAAGCTTTTTCGTCGAAACGATCAGGCACATCTATTTCATTTTTTTCTTCTAAAAGAAGGTTTAATTCTGAAATTTCTTGTTCTAGTCTGTCTACTTCTTCTTTTAAGCCTTCTTTTTCTTCCGTTATAATCACTTGATTTTCTTGAGATACTGCTAAAGCTGCTTCTAAGCTTCCAATTCTATCGTTTTGAAGATAAAACAAATAAACTACAAAAGCCACTGCAGCTGCCATTAAAACCATTCCAACAGCAGTTAAAAAACGATTCATGGTAATCCCTCCTTTAAACAAAGATGCTCTATGACTTTAGTCCATTTTACATGATTTAGACAGATTATCCAATAGAATTCTTGTAGAAAAGATAAGAGAATCACTATATAATGGAATTAGATGAAAAAAAGACTTCACAAACTAAATATATGTGTTATACTAATCCTGTGAAAAGGTTGATTAGCATAACACAATGAAGGGGTGTCATGATGGAGAATCAACATAAGTTAGAAATCTTTGTTGTATCAGATTCTATAGGAGAAACAGCAGAATTAATGGCGCAAGCAGCTAGGATTCAGTTTAATAGTGCTCTTGGAGAAATTAAAAAGTATTCGTTCGTTACTGATAAGGATCAAATTGATGAAATCATTGAGATGGCAGCAAAAACTCACTGTATTATTTTGTATACAATGGTACTGAGTCAAGAAAAACTCTATTTTCAACAGAAAGCAGATCAAAGTAATGTGGTAGCTATTGATTTATTAGGACCGATTATAGAAAAAATGGAATCTCTAACAGGGTTAAAACCTAAGTTAGAAGCAGGT
>SKID01000199.1 GCA_007116605.1 Tissierellia bacterium | reverse complement strand
TTTCTTCTTTAAACTTATTTGTATTCATGTGGCTGCCATTCATATACATATGTTTTTCTAACAGAAACACTTCTTTTAATGCTTCCTCGATGACTTTTTGCTCTTCTAAAAATCCCATATAGTTTAACATCATTGCACCTGATAATATGGCAGATGATGGATTTGCGATGCCTTTTCCTGCAATATCTGGAGCTGTCCCATGTACTGCTTCAAACACGGCACAATGCTCTCCAATATTAGCTCCCGGCGCATAACCTAATCCACCAACCAGGCCTGCTCCTAAATCCGAAAGCAAATCGCCATAAAAGTTTGGTGCAACAATGACATCAAAATCATGAGGCTTCATAACTAAAGCCATCATTAATGCATCAATAATACGATCTTCTGTTTTTATATCGTCAAATGACTTTCCTACTTGTTTTGCTACATCTAAAAATAAACCATCTGTTAATTTCATAATATTTGCCTTATGGGCTATCGTTACTTTTTTTCTTTGGTTATTTTTAGCATATTCATAAGCAAATTTAGCAATTCGTTCAGTAGCTTGCTTAGTAATCACTTTTTTTGTAATGGCAGTTTCAGCATCAACCATCTCTTCGATACCAGCATAAAGACCTTCAGTATTTTCTCTAACAATGACCAAATCAATATCCTTGAACAAGCAATCTACTCCTTCAAAGGATTTTAAAGGTCGCACATTGGCATACAAATCAAGACGTTTTCTTATTTCAACATTTACGCTTGAAAAACCGTTTCCTACAGGTGTTGCCGTTGGTCCTTTTAAAGCTATTTTATTATTTCGAATGCTGTCTAATGTTTTCTCTGGCAAAGGTGTCCCATGTTTTGAGATAATCTCAGCACCTGCTTCTTGAATATCCCATTGTATTTTATTGGTAACTGTATCAATAACTTCTTTTGCTACGCTCATAACTTCATAACCGATACCATCACCATATATTAAAGTTACATTCATATCATTTCCTCTTTTGATGATTCTCTTTCCTCGTGATTATCTTCATTAAAGATATCTCCAAATATACTTTCAACCATTTCCACCATTTCGCAATCCTTCAATGCTAATGTTCGTCCATCATTATAGACTTTTTCTACTAAGTCTTTCACGAGTACTACACGTTTATCTTTTTTTGAAATCCTATTTGATTCAGGCAAATCATAGTATAAGTTAATCCACCCAGCGATTCCAGCCACTCCAGAATATTGGTTGACAACTATTTTTATGTTTTTATTAAAAATCTTTTTACTGTCAAAAGAATTATAAATATCTTCGTTCTTCATAATACCATCCGCATGAATACCCGCTCTAGTAGAGTTAAACTCTTCTCCTAAAAAAGGCATTTTGCTATGAATTTGATAGTTCAATTCTTTATCAAAAAATGTCACAATGTCATTTAATATTTCAAAGTTAATTTTGTTTTTGGGTTGCTTGAGTTGATGATATTCCACTAACATAGACTCTAGTGGACAATTACCAGTTCTTTCTCCAATACCTAGTAATGTGGTGCTAATGGATGAAGCACCATGCATCCATGCTGCAGTAGAGTTTGCTGTACAGTAATAATAATCATTGTGTCCATGCCACTCTAATTGTTCTGATGATAAACCGGCAGCTTCTTTCAAGTAATAAACTAAGGCAGGAACACTTCTAGGCAATTTTTGACCATTAAATGGCTTTCCAACTCCTAATGTATCACAGATTCTAAATTTTATGTTTATGCCCGCTTCTTGACCCATTGCATTAATTGCTTTGACTAGGGGAATGACAAACCCAAACATATCCGCTCTCGTAGCATCTTCTAAATGACATCGTGGTTTAATGCCATATTCTAGCGCTTTTTCAACGGCACTTAAATATAAAGAAAAGGCTTGACTCCTATTTTTATTCAACTTTTGAAAAATATGATAGTCAGAACTCGACATTAAAATACCTGTCTCCTTCACACCACAATCTTTAGCTAGCTTCATATCTTCCAATTTAGGCCTTGCCCAACCCGTAATTTCAGGGAATGTAAAACCCATATTTTGACATTTTTCTAAAGCTTTACGGTCACGATCTGAGTACATGAAAAATTCAGTTTGTCTAATTAAACCATTATTATTGTCCAATATATGAAGCATCTCAAATAGTTTTGCAATTTGCTCCACAGTGAAAGACTCCATGGATTGTTGCCCATCTCTAAAAGTTGTATCTGTAATCCAAATATCATTAGGTAAGTCATATGGTAAATTCACATGATCAAAATGACTTTTAGGAAATGCATCATAAGGAAAAACTTCCTTATACAAATTAGGTTTGATAACATCTAGTATCTTTGAATAATTATTATTCTCCAACATCTTTCCTCCTTGTGCTTTATGCAAGTATTTTATAAATTATTTCACTAAAGGGTAAAAAAATAACGCCAATAATTGTGGATTTGGCAACAATCACCTGCTCCGCCCAGGAAAAGGTTCTCATTCGTTTATTTCCCTCTGTTTCTCGCTTTAATCTGTTGTCATTTTAACAGAAACTGCAGAAGTTGTCAACCAATTAATGCAAGTAAATATAATTTACTTGCATTAATTGGTTGATTCAAAAAATATATTATTCATCTTTCAGTTTCTTAAATTCTGTCAAATGTTTTCGATAACGAACCGGCACAAACTGGTATTGCAGTTTTAAATTTTGTCTTTCAGGTATAGCTAAATGCTTAAAATAGGTTTGCCACAATGCC
>SKID01000018.1 GCA_007116605.1 Tissierellia bacterium | reverse complement strand
AATGCTTCTTTGGTTATAAACACCATTTTTTTTGGGTCTGTACCAAATCTGACTGTATGGTACAGGAAAAAATCATGCAATTGATAAGGGCCTATCATCTCTTCTGTTTTTTGAGCTATTTCTCCTTGTGCATTGGGTGGTATGAGTTCTGGACTCACTGGTGTATGGAGTATATCTATCAAAATATCTCGGACATGCTCAAATTCTTTTTCATTGGCTACCCATTCCACTAGGTATCTTATTAATGTCTTTGGTACTCCTCCATTGACTGCATACATGGACATATGATCCCCATTATAAGTCGACCATCCCATTGCAATTTCTGACAAATCTCCTGTTCCCACTACAAACCCTTGTAACTGGTTACTCATATCCATTAATATTTGTGTACGCTCTCTTGCTTGTGTATTTTCATAAGTCACATCATGGACATTAAAATCATGCCCTATGTCTTTAAAATGCAATAGACTAGCTTCTTTAATATCTATTTCTTTAAAACTTGTCCCAAGCTTTTTGATTAAACCAACAGCATTGTCATATGTTCTATCTGTCGTTCCAAAACCAGGCATGGTAATCCCTTGAATAAAGCTACGATTATAGCCTAATTTATCACAAGCCTTGGCACAGACTAATAACGCTAATGTAGAATCCAATCCACCAGATATTCCAATAACTAAACTTTTTGATCTTGTGTGTTGAATTCGCTTCACAAGACCATTGACTTGAATATGAAATATTTCTTCACATCTAGCTTTTCTTTCTTTATCATCTTTTGGCACAAAAGGATCCGGGTCATAAAATCGTTTTAATGTATTTATTGAATGCCTGATATTAAAAAATATTCTCCGATATGACTTTTGCTCGGAATCATCAAATGTATTTGTTTTCATACGATCATGTATCAATATATCTAGATCTATATCTTGAACAACCAAAGAAGGTTCTAAATGATACCTTTCTGACTCTGCTAATACTTTGCCATTTTCCACAATTAGATGATGTCCACCAAAAACTAAATCCGTGGTTGATTCTCCGTGTCCAGCTGATGCATAGATGTATGCCTGTATTGACTTTGCAGATTGGTTACACACTAATTGTCTGCGAAATTGATATTTCCCTATTAAATCATTTGAAGCGGATAAGTTCAAGATGATATTAGCTCCTGCTAATGCCATTTCAGTACTTGGAGAAATAGGAGCCCACAAATCTTCACATACTTCTATTCCAATACAGCAATCTGAAAATTGACGACTTTGAAAAATCAAATCTACACCAAAAGGAACTTGTGCCCCTGCATAACTAATCCATTGATTGACTATTTTTTTACCACTTGCAAACCATCTCTTCTCATAAAACTCATTATAATTGGGTAAATAGGTCTTTGGAACTACCCCAATCAATTCACCTTTGTTAATTAAGACACCACAATTATACAGTTTACTATTCATTCTAATTGGTGCACCTACAACAATCAACATATTAAATTGTTCTGAAAAAACGACAAGGTCTTCAACTGCCCTTTCAGTTTCATCTAACACAATTTTCTGAAAAAACAAATCTCCACAAGTATATCCGGTTACACTTAGTTCAGGTAAAACTAAAATAGATACCTTTTGCTCATCAGCTCGTTGTATCATGTTTTTAATATTTTTTAAGTTATATTGACAATCACCTACTTTTAATTCCGTGTTTGCCGCTGCAACTCTCACATAGTTCATAACGCCATCCTTATACTCCAGTTTTGAGTTTATTATATCATAATAGCCATTTATAATGGTATAATGAATTTAAGAACCTTTGCAATGATATTCACTTTATTTTAAGGGAGGTCTCATGGAAAAAAGATATCAAAAGAATTCTGAACCGATCACTGAAAAAGAAATGGCTTTACTTAAAAACACTCGTTTATTGGTTATTGGCTGTGGTGGGTTAGGTGGTCATATCATCGAACAGTGTGCACGCCTGGGTATTGGTCAGATCACAGCCGTTGATGGAGACATCTTTGATGAAACTAATCTAAATCGTCAACTACTATCTGAAATGAAAAACCTAGGTTCAAAAAAGGTCGTCGCCGCCGAACAAAGAGTGCTCGCTATCAATCCAGACACCATTTTTTTAGGTTTTGATCAACGTTTAACTTTTGAAAACATTGACGCAATCATTCAGAACCAAGATATAGTTGTAGATGCTGTTGATAATATTACCACTCGTTTATTATTAGAGAAAAAATGTACTGAGTATCAAATCCCTCTTGTTCATGGAGCTATAGCTGGATGGTATTTTCAAGTGAGTGTTGTAATGCCCGGTGATTCACTGCTCTCTAAAATCTATGGTAACTCAGAATCTCAAGGGATAGAATCTGTACTAGGAAATCCTGCTTTCACACCCGCTGCCGCTGCATCTTTTCAAGTTGCTGAAGTTGTTAAAATCATTCTTAAGAAGCCTTTGCCCATTCAAAGCAAGCTCTTATATGTTGATATGCTAACAAACAGTATGGATATTATATCGTTTAACTAAAACAAGACATCATAGTGCTAGCCTTTTTGCGCTAATAGATTGATCTGTTACCCTTGTAGCTTCACATTTGAAGCCTTGTGACAACAGCATCTTCGTTGCTGACTATCAAGGATTAAATAGTGTCCTCCCTGCTTAGTATTTAGGTCATTTGCTTTTTTATTATTTAAAGGAAGCAAATAACCACATAATGCGCGAATCGGATACGTGTTTTATCCTT
>SKID01000257.1 GCA_007116605.1 Tissierellia bacterium | reverse complement strand
TTTAGCTTCTTTATTTAAGAGAAATTCAGAAACTTCCCGTTTAATATTAGAGATTATTTCTTCTCTTCCAAATGTAAAAACATGTTCTTTTTGTTTTGAGTCTTTACTTTGTCTTTCGTTAATGACTTTGTCTATCCAGCTATAAATCTCTTTAGATGGTAAGATGTCCAACTCTCGGCGAAACAAATCTTCTAAACCATGAAAGATTTCCATGCACTTAGGATAGTTTTTTTCTTCATGATACAATTGCATAAGCAAAAGGTAACTATTTTCATCAAACTCATCAATAGTGATGATTTTCTTTCCAATTTGAATACGCTGATCTAAAGGAATTAATTTAGATTGACTGACGTCTTTTAAATAGTTTTTAAAATGATCTTTAAATACTTCTCGTTTGTAACCCATCCAATCTTCAAACTCAATAGCGTCTCCTAAATAAAATCCTTTTAGTAATTCATAGTCCTCTAACGAAGGCAGTGTTTTGTATTGATCTATTTGATAAGCCATGATTGGGTCATAATCATTCACTTGAATCATTTCAGTGTTAATTTTTAGAATAGATCTTTTTTCTGATGTGAAAATGTCTACACCTAATGTTTTTCTAATTGTGTATATGGCATTTCGCAAGTTTTTTTTACTTATTGCTTCTGATGTTTCAGGCCATAACAAAGTACACAGCTTTAATCGTTCAAACTGTTTTTCTAGCATTAAGATATAAAACGCTGCTTCTGCCTTTTTAAATGGAAATACAACTGCTCGACCATCTACTACCACACGAGGATAACCTAGTAAAAAAACTTCGATGTTTTTCATGAATTATCTCCTATTGCGCAAAAAGCTTTTCAATTTATCTTTGCTACTGGTAATCACAAGTTTTTCTGGGAAATCAACAATTTTGAAGATCTGATAAATCTTCTCAAACTCACCAATTCTGTAGTGAATATGGGCATCACTACCTGTCGTCACATAAGCCCCTATATCTTTTGCTAATCTTGCAATATTCACACAATTATCCCAACTATCTGCCCTACTACCTACAAAAGATCCGCTATTAATTTCAATAGCCATTTCGTATTTTTTTATCATCTTTACAAAGTCATATTGATGTATTTCATACGTTTTATTTCCTGGATGTCCTATAATATCTACTTTTCCACTTTTAATTGTTTCCATTAAAGTTAATGTATTTTCATCGGTATTGGCAGGTTTAATACATGGTGGATGAAGACTTGCAATCACCAAATCTAATTTTTTTAAAACATAATTTGGGACATCAATTTCACCTTTTGAATTAACAATATTCGCCTCTACCCCCTTTAATATTTCTACTCCTTCTACCACTTCAGGAATAATCACTTGATTGCTCAGATGGTATAAATGGGATGCTCCGGGCATCATGGGTCCATGATCTGTTAAGGCAAACATTTCAAGACCTTTTTGCTTAGCGATTTGTACATACTCATAAAATGTGCTATAAGCATGACCACTAGCGATTGTATGTACATGGGTATCTATTTTGATATTCATCTCAATTCCTCCCTTTTTTCCACCTATATTGTGACGATTAACAAGATCCTAAATTTCAGAGAATTTAAAGACTCTTACCAAACTTAGTTGTATCTATAAACATTTTGTCTCTATATCAACAGGACTCTTGGATTCAGATAGGCTTTGAAATACCACCTAAATGCTAAAGACCCTTATCTAGGGACAATATTGTACTTGAACCCACTTTTAGCAGTGGAGTTTATCATGTTTAGTCATCGGATTAGCATTATCGCCTACTAGCTAATTGACTGAATGATTCTCTTTCGTTTAGTAAGGGGTGGATTTCTAAATCATCGATGGTAATTTGAGGATAACCTAGCGGTCTACTTAAAAAGTCACCATGACAATCAGACCCTCCAGAAATCATTAATTGATGCTTCTTACAAAATGCTTTATAGAAATCGATCTGTTGTTTATCTAATCCATAAGGGGTAATGCATTCTATGCCATCTATACCCAACCCTTTCCAGTTCTTTAGTTCCATCACACTCATGGCTTCACCTGGATAATAATAAGAAGGATGAGCCAAAAAAACATAAGCTCCAGATGCTTTTAGACGGCTAATCACCTCTTCAGCTTCTTTGAATACAAGGGTCAGACCACTGATATTCAAAGCTTTAAAATAATCCCCTTTGGAAGAATAAATATTTTTGTCTAATAAATAATTTAATGCTTTCCAACCTCCCCTCCTTGTATCATTCTGATATTGTTCATGATAATCTTCTATACTCACTCGTGAATCTTCTTTAGCTATCATCTTGATAAATGCATCATTATATTTCAGTCTGGTCTCTTTGTTCCAATCAATCAAACGAAGAAAATCAGGTGTTTGTTTGTAGTGATAGGCTGTTAAGTGATATTCTCTATCTCTAAAAGTGCAAGAGACTTCTACACCTGGAATAAAGACTAGCTTGTCGTTTTGAACGAGTTCTTTTATGCGTTCTGAAGATTCAATTTCATCGTGGTCTGTGACCGAAAACACATTAATCTCAGCTTGTTTAACTTTTTCTAAAAGCATCTCTGGAGACCAAGTCCCATCGGATGCCCAAGTATGAATATGTAAATCTGTTTTCATAAAGTGCCTTCCTTTAGTTCAACTATTGTAGTACATTATATCATTGCTGATTCTTTTATAAAACCTTTCTTTCACATGATTGAAGTCTTTTGTCTCTGCCATAATCCACATAAGCTTA
>SKID01000210.1 GCA_007116605.1 Tissierellia bacterium | reverse complement strand
TTTAAATGCCACCTGAATGTGAGAGACCCTTATCCTGGGACCGTATAGTACTTATCTCCCACTTTAAGAAGTGAGAGTCTTAGCACTTTGAGTCATCGTATAAATGAAGACAATCATTGATGGCTATTGATAGAATAGATAAGAGTTTAAGAGTGTCTTCCATAAGATGTCAAACTTTTAATTTAATATTGAAAAATTAACTTCAAAAAAGGTAGGCCTTAAAATGAGAATCATAGATACATCAGAAATCAAAAACCGTGTTAAAGAACTATTGACAACAGCAAATTATGCCATTGGAGAAGATGTGATGAAAGTGCTTCAACAGGCAAGACAATCTGAGTCCAAGCCTATAGCCAAATATGTATTAGGACAAATCATAGAAAATAATCACATTGCTCTCGATGAACAAGTCCCAATGTGTCAAGACACAGGGATGGCTGTTGTATTTATTAGAATGGGTCAAAGTATATTTTTACAAGGCATGCCTTTGGAAGAGGCAGTGAACCAAGGAGTTAGAGAAGCTTATGAGGAAAACTTTTATAGGAAGTCCGTTGTCATGGATCCCTTATTTAACCGAATAAATACCAATGACAATACACCGGCAATCATCCATTTATCCATCACATCAGGTGATAAGATGGAAATCATTGTAGCACCTAAAGGATTTGGATCCGAAAACATGAGTGCAATAGCCATGTTGAAACCTGCTGATGGTTTAGAAGGTGTTAAATCATTTATTTTAGAAACAGTCAAAAAGGCAGGACCGAATCCATGTCCACCTATTGTGGTGGGTGTAGGGATAGGGGGAACTTTTGAAAAAGCAGCCCTCATGTCAAAAGAAGCTTTAACAAGGGATTTAAATCAAGTATCTTCAAAAAAAGAATATGCCCAACTTGAAAAAGAGTTACATCAGGAAATTAATCAACTGAATATTGGGCCTGGAGGATTTGGAGGAAAAACCACCTGTATCAAAGTCAGTATTGAATACTATCCTACACATATTGCAGGATTGCCAGTAGCTGTAAATATTTGTTGTCATGCATATCGTCATAGAAAAACAGTCATATAGGAGGCAACTATGAAAATTAAACAAGTGATTCTGCCATTACAAGATGATTGTATAAAAGATTTAAGAGCTGGAGATTTAGTATCCTTAAGTGGGTATTTATATACGGGAAGAGATGCGGCCCACAAAAGACTATTAGACGCCATCAAAAAAAATGAAAGCTTGCCATTTAACCTTAGGAATGAAACCATCTATTATGTGGGTCCTGCGCCTAGCAAGCCTGGAAAAATTATTGGCTCTGCAGGACCGACCACCAGTTATCGGATGGACCCTTTTACGGTCCCATTATTAGATAGAGGGCTAAAAGCAATGATTGGAAAAGGAACGAGAAGCCAGTTAGTCATTGAGGCAATCAAAAGAAATGGATGCATCTACTTTGGTGCAGTAGGAGGTGCAGCAGCACTGATCAGCAAATCCATTGTTGAAAAAGAGTTAGTGGCTTATGAAGATTTAGGACCGGAGGCGATTTATCGTCTGAAAGTACAAGATTTTCCAGTGATTGTTGTGATTGATAGTAGAGGTCAATCTTTATATAATCAAAAAGATTAAATCATGGATTAAAGAGGTGGTTTTATGTTTACGATGATGTCTCTCATAGGTGCTTGGATATGGACAATTCTGTTAATTGGTCTTATTTGGATTAATTTTAAATGGCATCATCAATACGATAAAACCCCATTAATGTGGTGGTTTCACATAGGATCCCTTTTTATGGCTTTATTTTTCATGGGAAATATTATTCTTATTTCTATCATCAACTTGCCATTATCATCCACCTATGATTTTTTAAGGAGTTTAAGTTTAGGGTTAGCCATCTTGGCCTATGGACGTGTTGGGATTCTCCTATGGCTAAAGAAATGGCAATCAGATCATATCAAGAAAGCGTCCATCCCATTAGATAAAGTATTTCAATCATTTGAAGATCAGGTGCTCATCTATGACAGCAATCATCAGTTAGTGGCTTCAAATGATGGATTAATGGGTGAGACTTTGAGTACATCAGTTGGAAATCTAAAAGGATTTTTAGAGCTTTTTTATTCAGAAATAAGCGTTAATGAAAAAGAAGGATTAGAAACATTTTTCAATAAGCGAACGAGTCATATGAAAATGTTACATTACCGATTGATGATTCAATCCCATAAAAGTTATATGATATTGTCAAAGGTTATCGACCAAGATAAAGATTGGGTGGGGACGGTTTTATTGGTTCATCAAGCAGAAGATGAAATTGAGTTGATACAATCGATTAAAAAGCAAAATGCTCAAAGACAAGTACTTAATGAAGAATTGCACCAATCTTTAGCTAATCTTGAGAAGTTAGGATATGAGAAAGAAAAAGAAGCATTATTAAAAGAAATTAATCATATAATTATCACTAATATCAAGCAAAGTATTCAAGAAATTCAATCCATTGAAAGAATGACAGACCCTAATTCCAAAGAAGCCAAGATGGCTATTGAAACCATGAGCCAAGATTTAGGGAACTTATATAAAGAGTTAAGACAGTTAGTTAAAAAGATGTCCTTACAAGAAAGGGGGAGTCATCATGATTAAAGTTGTGATAGCAGATGATCAAATTTTATTTAGAAGCATGTTAGAGCAAATGATATCTTCAGATCAACGATTTGAAATGGTTGCCTGTGCAGAAAATGGGATAGAAGTATTAGACCTTTTATCAGACAATAAGGTGGATTTAGTTTTACTAGATATTCGAATGCCAGAAATGGATGGCATCACAGCACTCAAAAAAATTAAAAAATTGTATCCAACAATCAAGGTATTAATGTTAACGACTTTTGAAGACCCCTATAGTGTCCATGAAGCCTTATTAGGGGGAGCAGATGGCTATCTATTGAAAAACATGAAGCCCATGGTCCTTTTATCAGCCATGTTTTGTGCAGTGCATGAGATGGTGATTCTTCATCGAGAAATATTTGAAAATGGGTTTCAAGTTGAACAATTACATGACAAAACAAAATTTCCTCGAATGGAAATTCAGGGTGTTCAATTTTCTAAAGCAGATATACAAGTGATTCGTCTCATTGCTGAAGGCAAAACTAACAAAGAAATTGCACAAATAATGAGCTACAGTGAGGGAACGATTAAAAACAAAGTTTCCAGTCTTTTATCAAAAACAGGAGCAAATGATCGCACACAGATATCTATTTATGCCATAAAAAACAAATTAATCTAAGCATTCAGACCAATAGGCATTTGGGCGTGGATATGAAAACCACCCTCACCACCTGAACCATAAACCACGTTACCACCAAGATGACAGAAACGATTAGTAATACCCGTTAATCCTAGATTAGCGGTTATTTTTTTGCATCCTAACCCATTGTCAATGGCATATAAATCAATTTGCTTTTGGTCATACCTTAGAATGATATGAATGAAGGATGCTTGACCATGTTTAATTGCATTGGTGATAGCTTCTTGACAAAGTCTATAAATAGCCTCATTTTGCAAGGGAGATAATGGATAAGGTTGTCCTTGATAACTAAAATCTAAATGGATACCTGATAGTTTCATACTAGAGATGGCTTCAATCAAACTTGGAGGATGGAAACTAGCACCATGAATGAGAGAATCGTTTAAGTCAGACAGACTATTTAAGAGGAGCTCTTTTGCTTGACAGAGTTTTTCTTGCATGGCGTGTGCATCTATTTCCAGTAGGGCTAATTCTAATGTGCCAATGACCACTGTTAAACTATGACCTAGAATATCGTGGACATTTTGAGAAACGGCTGATCTTGCTCGAATCAAAGCTAATTCTTTTTCTCTAACATGGACCTGTAGAAGATTTTCATGGATGGAGATGAGGTTTTCTTTGGTTTGGTTAAGTTTGTCTTGAAGGTGAACCAAATCTGTGACATCAACAAAAATGAATAGATAGCATTCTTCGTCAATAACAGAAATAGACCATTTATAGTAATGATCAAGATAGGGCATTATCCAGGGACTTGTACTTTTTGATGAATAATCATTTTCCAGTAAACTTAAAAGGCTGTTTAAATTGCCCCTATCATCTACAAATTGCTGTTGGATACAGTCGTTAAGTTGTTTCCCAATTTCAAATTTAGGGAATGTTTTTTGGAACAAAGGATTGATTTGATTAATGGTTTGGTCAGTGTTTGTGATGAGAATACCTTGATCTATAAAATGATATAAATGATCATAAGACAAGGGAACAATATCTAAAAACTGATACTTTATAGCAGGAATAACAAATAAAGTAAAAGAAATAGCGATAGCAATAGGGGTCACATCAAATGCAGGAAAAGGGAAAATCCAAGGAATGTCGGTAAATTTAAATGTAATATAGTAGAAGTTGACAAACATAGGTAATAAAGCACATATGGCAAAAAAACGGCTAATAATACGTTTTTTACGATGGAAAGAAGGATTGAAAGATTGTCGAAGGAGCAAAAAAAGACCAATGATGATATAGAGATATAGAAAAAATTGAGTGGGTAAAAATAAAAAACCCAGTCGTGTTCGATAATAATCAAAAAACGAGTAAAAAAGCATATGTAATGGATTGGTCACTACAATGATGAAGCCGATAATAGGTTGGATTAGCAGCACAATAAACCACTTCTTACTAGGTAAGTGGTAGCCCGCATAAAGCATGGAAAAAAGGAGAATGGCAAGACCTAGAAATTGTACACCTATGTATTGGGTCACCACAAAAAACCAACGAAAACCGATGTTTGGAGAGACCGTTTTAAATACTTTAGAAATCGTCCATAAGATGAGTAAACCTAGGATGGACAAATAGGCATAGAGGATGGGAGTTTTTTTTGCCCGATAGTAAAAATAGAAAGCAAATAGCAACATCACAACAGAGGCTAAAAGATTCATAGAGACAATCGTATATAATTGAAAAGCTTGTCGAGGGGTAAAAGTCATCTTATTCCTCCGAAAGGTCATTTTTTACGAACATGAGAGTGACTATAATAGAATAGATTGTGACTCATCTATAAGGATCTAGTCCTTATTCTATGACTTTCTTTTTATTATAATATAATTATAAAAGATAAAGAATATAAATGAAAGACTTTTATCAAAATACAGTAGTGGACCGTTGAAGAAAGGGGGTGAGTTTTTGAAAAGATGGTGGTTTCATATTAAGAAAAATCCTTCTGGGAAATATTACTTTGTCTTTTCCGATGATGATGGATTTATTTTAGTGTCTAAAAGTTTTTCCGACCGTGCCTCCCTGGAGGATTGCATTGTGCAACTGAGAAAATTTAGCGATATTTCCCAAATTGTATTTAATGGAAAAAACAACCTATACCCTTGTATGCAAGTCCAACAAGACAATAACAATCAATACTTCTTTCAAGCCATTGGCCTGAATGGCCAAATTGTGATGACGAGTATGCCTTACAATAGCAAAGATGAGTGTTGTGAAGGGATAAGCCTTTTAAAACAGTTTTCAAGAGAGGCACGTATTGCAGACTATACATAAAATAGAGTGATTAAGAGGAGGAAAACATGTATAAGAGTAAAAAATGGATTGCAGTAATGATGGCAATCATTCTGATACTACAAGTCATCGGGCAGTCAGGGATTGTGGCATGGGCATCAACACGTCAGGCCCATGACTATTCATCCCATTGGGCTAAAGAAGCCATTGATTTTCTAATAGAGGAAGGACTGATAAAGGGATACCAATCTCAAGAGGGTGTAGAAGTCAGACCCAATAATCCTATTACACGGGCAGAATATTTAGCGATTCTCATGCGAAGTCGACCAGACTTAGAGCCCATAGTTGACCAAGTAATGACTTTTAAAGATGTGTGGGAAGGACAATGGTTTAAGTCTTATGTGGATGTGGCTTCCAGTCATGGGATTGCTAAAGGCTACCCAGATGGTACATTTAGACCCAATGCCACCATTACACGAGGAGAAATGGCAGCTTTACTGTACAGGATTTATGGTCCCTATCAGGTTGAAGACGACATAGAAAACCCATTTACCGATATTAAGGCAACAGATTGGTTTTATACCCCAGTACTGGCCTTATATCAGCAAGGGATTATTTCAGGTTATCCCGATGGATCTTTCCAGCCTGAAAGAAGTGCTGCTAGAGCGGAATCATTTATCATGCTTGAAAGAACAGTGATAATCCATAGATTAGAGGAAGGGATAGAAGAGAATAAAAAAGAAGAAACAGTTGAAGTGACTATTCCCAGACCGGCAACAACGCTGAGTTTAACAGGAATAGCTCCTAACAAGGGATCATTAGGGACCTTAGTGACTTTAACCGGTGCTGGGTTTGATGACGATACTAGAATCCAAATGATAGGACAAAGTCATGGCACTGTCTTATTACAACCCTTAGAATTGACAGAAAACAGAATGACGGTGATTATGCCCACGGTTTTTAATGAAACAGTGCATCTTAAAGCAGTAAAAGGATTAGAAACATCTAGAGCCTTTGCATTTCAAGTGGAAACGATCATTGCACCGGAAGAATCATTTGAGACGGTAGTCAATCAATTCAAACAACCCGTCTTAGATGTTGTCAAAAATACCGGAGAAGAGCTAGAAAAAGCTTATGCTGCTTTAAGCAATGAACAAGGGGTTCCGGAAACAGTAGCAGAGTTAAATAAACTATATGAAGCCATCGAAAAGGAGTTTGCTGAACTCAATGATGAGGTAACGGATGAGTTAAAAGACATTGTCCATCAAACCATGGGGGCCCCTATTTTTGATGAAGTCAATGAAAAACTAGAGCAAGTGGCCTACTTATTAAGCAAATCTACTCAGGAAGAAGCCCTTGACCATATAGAGCAGGTCAAGGACATGTTAATAGAAATCATTGACATTTTAAAAGAAATCATTTATTGGTTGGATGTGACTGCTAATATTTTATATAGTGCAGCAACGGTAGCGGCAGCAGCAGCATTCTTTTCTTTCGGAGGCTCCTCTGCATTAGCAGCAGACTTATACAACGCTGCAAATACAGTCAGTCGATTAAGCTCAACTTTAAAAAGTATCCAAAGAGTGATTCGAACCATTTACGTAGTCCTAGCTATAGCCCCTAGTACAGCAGTGAGAGATTCTTTAACCACTTATGGCTATGAGGGGACCTTAGGAATTCATCAAGATTTCGGATCCCTGGCTAGTCTAAACCTTACTTGGTCTCAAAGAGTCAATATGTTTGCCAGTGAGTTAGCCACCTTTAACACATACAGTAACGACATTGGACATAATTGGGACAGTGCTTATACAATTCAAGAAAAGTTATACGAGGACTATGCAGTTGATGGAAGTCTGGCGAATAAATGGAAAGACACAGTTCAATATATTATAGCTGAAAGTTATGATCGGGTAGCACCGGGGGTAGCATACCCAAGATTTGCCAGTGAGTATTATGATGAGAGATACCCCATGCTGACTGACTCCCATGGAGAACCTGAAGATACTATCCAATTTGCCCATCACTACTACGGACCGAATTCTGTCGTGGTAGAAGAGATTAGCAATCCTCTAGGGGCAAATTATTATAGGACCAGACTGGCATCTGCTTATAAAACAGCGGTTGAAAGATCCTATGAGTCCTACTTATACTATTTTAAAGAGATGCCACCCAAGATGGATGATTATTCCATTTTTGGTAATCGTCCCAATATTTGGCAAGAGATTGATGCCATAGGCAAAAACATTTTAAATGCCATGGAGGGGATTGAGTACCAAGAAGATAATGAAAAAATACAAGCCTTAAACAGCGTGGTTGTGGAAATCAATAACTATCTAGACAAAGTATCCACATTACAGAACCATATCCAAGAAGTTAGACAAAAAGCATACCCCACTTTCATAAAAACCCAGTTACTGAATGACTTTGGTGTGACTGACCTTAATCTAAGAGTGATGCAGCTAGCCGACCAGAATCCAGCTTTGTTCCAAGACTTAGTCTATGGGTATCGACCTTTCGAAAGGGATGTGAAGCTTTTAGAAGCTTACTTAAGTCCAGTGATACAAAGGATTGACTTTATACTCCCATTGACTAGTGAACTATCTAGTATGGCACAGATATTAAAGGATGAGATTGAAGCCCTAGGAGATAGAAGTCGATTAGCCATGATTGAAAGTGATGCTTTGGAGGATGAGGGACCCATTATTGTCTTTATGAATGCCCCTTATAGCTTTGGTGCCCATATGGACTTTATCCAAAGCGGTAGAGATAAAGAAGCTTTAGAAAGACAAATCAAAGCGATTTATTATGAGGGTATGTTTGGACCATTGGTGATTACATCTCCAGCAGGTGCTATTGTACAGGCATTATTAGTAGGCATCTTGTATCAAAGTGGTATTTTGCAAGACTTTATCACCAGTATAGAGCTTAAAGATGTGCCAGTGACTTTAGACTATGATCTTTCAGAAGTAGGGATCTTAGCCATTGATCCTTTAGGTCAAAGATTACGCATAACAGGGTTAACTCCTGGCTTAGTGAATATGAGAATTTGGCCTAGACGAATTACAGATCCATTGGTGATTCCATATGTGACCATAGAAAAAGAAGTCTTAGTCATCGCAGGTGTACAAAAAGAAGCACCTTATTCTCAAGGACCTAGAATTGATGCTGTCCTGAATGAGTCGGGAGAAGCCATTCAATCAGCCCATATTGGAGAAATCATTAACATTAGAGGCTATGGTTTTTCTAAAGAGCCAGGGAGATTTAATAATCAAACCCTTAAGTTTCATGCGCCCTTTGATAGCTTAGACATAGCCACCCTATATGATTTTATGGTTCAAGACAACCGTTATACTAGCTTTATCACTGAGATACCGGATGCAATGCCAGGAACCATTCAATTGGTTATTCACAAAGATGATCAGGTTTTCCCCAGTAATATTCCAGATTTTCAAGTATTGCCTCCCTATGTACGCCCCTATCCCAGTAGCGCCATTGTGGGAGAAAGATGGCCCATTGAAGGGAAAGGCTTTAGCCACAACATCACTTATAACCAGGCATACTTTGGATCCATTATTCACTATCCTGAGGAAGATATTCGAAGAACCAATGGACAAGAGCCTATTATCATCGAAACAAGGAATTCAACAGAATATGCAAGAGCCCATTTAACCCATGATTTCCACCATTTATTCCATGTAGAAGTAAGAGCTGAAGCAAAAGATGCTGAAACATTTCATGTAGGCTTATTTGACAATAAATCCCAATCAGATAAACAAGACATTTTAGTGCGAGCCTTTAGTGACCCTGCCTTGACGGGAGATAAAGATTCCCAAGTGGAAGTTTTAAGACCACAAGTCACTTTTAATGAAGAGACCCATGAGATTTTATTAACTTGGTTTGAAGTGAAGCCAGGGTACTATACACAATTGTATAGTCAAGTGATAGAAGTAGATGGTACTAGAAAAGCTCCGGTACTGATTAGTGATACAGTATCTGGATTAGATCGATTACCCGATTCTATTGATGTCATTTGGGTAGAGGGGGTCTATGTGGTGGCATATGCTAATCGCCAAGACCAGTTGATTATTAAGACATCTGAGGATGGGATACAGTGGGATGAGGAGCTAATGATAGCAGCGTATTATTCTAACTATCATCCCCAGTTGATAGCAGATGATGTGGATGGAGACGGAGACAAAGATTTATTAGTCGGATTTAAGAGAATGGCCTTAGAAGGACATGAAAAACATCCAGGTGACCAGCAGGGATATCATGATGCTTATCAAGGGTATAATGGTACATTCATCGCCCTCCTAGAAAATACTGGAGAACAATCACCTAATTTTGAACTCAGACAAACCCAGTTTATTGCAGATAAAACCCATGACATTCATTTTGATAGCATGAATGGTATGCTGGCTATTGCTGAAGCACCTAGACATGCTAGACCCAGCCGTATGTCCGTTTGGGTAGCTCCCTGGCATGATTTAAGTCAAAGACAAGACTATATTTTCACTAATCAATTTAAAACATCAGAATACCATAGTCCAAATATTAAGTGGCAAATAGATGATGAAGGCCAGTGGCTATTGTTAAGTTATGTAGAAGACTACCATGATTTATTTTATGCTAGATGGCAACCAGAAGACGAGTCCCTGATGGCAGATGGATACGGAGACATTTTAGTCCATCAACAGCGTATTCCAACAACATATCAAATTGCATCGCCAAACTTATCGGTGGATTCAGAAGGTGTCATTGCCTTATCTTGGATTGAGACAGGATTTCATAAGGCTTCAGATGGAATTGAGCAACGTTGGATGTTTAATCTACAACAAGGCAAAACCTTTGATTCGTCCATTCAATTTGCACGAAGCCTCAATGGAGGGGAAAGCTTTATACGACCCATGACTTT
>SKID01000302.1 GCA_007116605.1 Tissierellia bacterium | reverse complement strand
GGCGTTAATCAATTAGCAGACACAATTAAAGTTACTTTAGGACCCAAAGGAAGAAATGTTGTTTTACAAAAATCTTTTGGTAGTCCATTAATTACAAACGATGGTGTTACCATTGCAAGAGAAATAGAATTGAGTGATCCTTACGAAGATTTAGGAGCACAATTAGTGAAAGAAGTAGCTACAAAAACTAATGATGTAGCAGGTGATGGTACTACTACAGCTACTTTATTAGCACAAGCAATTATTCGTGAAGGTTTGCGTAATGTTGCTGCAGGCGCAAATCCTATGATTTTGAAAAAAGGAATTCATATAGCTGTAGATGCTGCTGTTGCTGAATTAAAAGGTCTTTCTAAAAAAGTAGAGACGAGTGAAGATATTGCACAAGTTGCTTCTATTTCAGCTGGAGATGAGTTTATAGGCAAACTAATTTCAGAAGCCATGGACAAAGTGGGTCGTGAAGGTGTTATTACAGTTGAAGAATCTAAAACGATGGAAACCAATCTTGATGTGGTAGAAGGAATGCAGTTTGACAGAGGATATTTATCACCTTATATGGTTTCTGATGCTGAAAAAATGGAAGCTACATTAGATGAGGCTTATATCTTAATTACTGATAAAAAAATCACCAATATTCAAGATATTCTTCCAATACTTGAAAAAATTGTTCAACAAGGTAAACCACTATTGATTATCGCAGAAGATATCGAAGGTGAAGCTTTAGCCACATTGGTTGTAAACAAACTTAGAGGAACTTTCAATTGTGTAGCTGTAAAAGCACCTGGATTTGGTGATAGAAGAAAAGAAATGCTTAGAGATATTGCTATTTTAACAGGTGGAGAAGTGATTTCTGAAGAGTTAGGATACGACTTGAAAGAAGCTACTATTAATATGTTAGGATCAGCTAAGACGGTAAAAGTAGATAAAGAAAATACAACTGTTGTTGATGGTGCTGGAACACAAGAAGCAATCAATGATAGAGTGAGACAAATCAAAGTTCAAATAGAAGAAACAACTTCAGAATTTGATAAAGAAAAACTACAAGAAAGACTTGCAAAACTCTCTGGTGGAGTAGCGGTTATTAATGTAGGCGCAGCTACTGAAACAGAAATGAAAGAAAAGAAATTGAGAATTGAAGATGCTCTAAATGCTACAAGAGCAGCTGTTGAAGAAGGAATCGTTTCTGGTGGAGGTGTTGCTTTAGTTAATACTATTAAAGCAGTTGAGTCGGCTGCTTTAGAATTAGAAGGCGATGCTAGAACAGGAGCATTAATCATTATGAGAGCTCTAGAAGAACCTTTAAGACAAATTGCAATTAATGCTGGATTAGAAGGATCTGTTATTGTTGAGAAAGTAAAATCAGAACCAGCAGGACTTGGATTTGATGCGTTGAACGGCAAGTATGTGAATATGATTCAAGCAGGAATCGTAGATCCAGCTAAAGTAACCCGTTCAGCATTACAAAATGCAGCATCTGTTTCAGCAATGGTACTAACAACAGAAGCAGCTGTTGTAGATGAGCCAAAAAAAGATGACGGCATGTCTGGAATGCCCGGTGGAATGCCAGGCGGAATGCCAGGAATGATGTAATCAAGAACTGATATATGAAAAGTTGTTTGGAGCAAGTCTTCAGACAACTTTTTTATTTCGCCGTGGCATCTTTTAGAATTTGTGATATAATATCAGAATCAGGTCTAAGAGGTAGGAATATGTACAAATATTTAGATAACATTCAAAAGGTAGAAGACTTAAAAAAATTAAAGTTAAGTGAGCTAGAAGGTTTAGCTCAAGATATAAGAGATAGTTTAGTTGATAATGTTGCAAAGACAGGTGGTCATTTAGCATCAAATTTAGGTGTGGTAGAACTGACTTTAGCCTTACATTATGTGTTTAATTCTCCAAAAGATAAAATTGTGTTTGATGTGGGGCATCAGTGTTATGTCCATAAAATGCTTACGGGTCGTAAAGATCAAATGCATACAATCAGGCAATATGGAGGACTTAGCGGATTTCCAAAGAGGAACGAAAGTATTCACGATGTATTTGAAACAGGACATAGCAGCACTTCCATATCAGCGGCTTTAGGATTGGCTAATGCCAGAGACATAAATAAAGAAGACCATAATGTGGTTGCTATCATTGGAGATGGTGCCCTTACTGGAGGAATGGCTCTAGAAGCCCTAAATGATGCAGGAAGAAAAAGAAGTAATCTCATTGTCATATTAAATGACAATGAGATGTCCATATCAAAAAATGTAGGTAGCATTTCAACATTGCTTTCTAAATTGCGTACAGGCAGGAAATATTATTCTGCAAAAAAAGAAATAGAAGGCGTTTTAGCGAAAGTGCCAGGCATTGGTCATCCATTGGTAAAAATCATTAGAAAAATAAAAGGCGCAGTAAAAAAAATGTTCGTTAATGGTGGTATGTTATTTGAAGAGCTAGGTTTTAGATATATTGGACCTGTTAATGGACATGATTTAGATGAGCTCATTCATCTATTAAGGCGTGTAAAAAATGTGAAACAGCCCATACTTCTTCATGTTCACACAAAAAAAGGCAAAGGATATTATCCTGCAGAAATAAGACCAGATTTGTTTCATGGAGTGGGAAAATTTAATAAAGATACAGGTGAAGTCAATAGTACTGAAGGCAGTAGTTACTCCAGTGAGTTTGGTAAAGCATTGTGTGAAATTGGAAGTCAAAATTCTAAAGTAGTTGCTATTACTGCAGCGATGAAGTCTGGAACAGGGTTGGATACCT
>SKID01000235.1 GCA_007116605.1 Tissierellia bacterium | reverse complement strand
CCGGTTAAAGAAATTGCTGATCAATCTAATACAGGACCAGCAACTAATATTATCAGTGGTCTATCTGTAGGGATGGCGTCTACTGCATTACCGATTGTTGTCATAGCAGTGGGAATACTGATTGCATTTTATGCTTCAGGCGGTACAGCGGATACAGCAAAAGGATTGTATGGTATTGCTTTAGCAGCTGTGGGGATGCTTTCTACAGCAGGAATGACGATTGCAGTTGATGCTTATGGACCCATTGCTGATAATGCAGGTGGTATTGCTGAGATGTGTGAGTTACCTAAAGAGGTTAGAGATATTACAGATAAGTTAGATGCAGTAGGTAACACGACAGCAGCTATTGGTAAAGGGTTTGCTATTGGTTCGGCGGCCTTAACAGCATTGGCATTGTTTGCATCTTATACACAAGTAGTAGAGTTGTCAGTCATCAATTTAACAGAGCCAACGGTTATCGCAGGATTATTAATTGGTGGGATGTTGCCGTTTTTATTTTCTGCAATCACAATGAAAGCTGTTGGTAAAGCAGCCTTTGCGATGATAGAAGAAGTGAGAAGACAATTTAGAGAAAAGCCAGGTATTATGGCAGGTACAGAAAAACCTGATTACACAACTTGCGTAGACATCAGTACAGCAGCAGCATTAAGAGAAATGGTAATTCCAGGATTACTAGCTGTTATTGTTCCGGTAGGTATAGGCTTATTACTTGGGAAAGAAGCACTAGGTGGATTGTTAGCAGGTGCATTGGTGACAGGTGTTTTAATGGCTATTTTTATGGCAAATGCTGGCGGTGCATGGGACAATGCTAAAAAGTATATTGAAGGTGGTGCTCATGGTGGTAAGGGAAGTGATGCACATAAAGCAGCCGTGGTAGGAGATACAGTAGGCGATCCATTTAAAGATACTTCTGGTCCATCGATTAATATATTAATTAAATTAATGACGATCGTCGCGCTAGTATTTGGTCCTTTAATTGCAGACATTGGTGGATTTTTAATTAAATAAGGATTCTAAGAGCCCCCTTTGTGGGGCTTTTTTACTTTAATTTACAAACATTATCTGTTATAATCTAGATAGTTTATAATTAATGGAGTCAGAATGAAAGTAACAATTGACAATATAACAACTAACTATTTGCAGGTGGGCGAAGGTAGAGATATCGTTGTGTTGCATGGATGGGGATGCGAAATAAAGACAGTGATGCCGATTGTTGATTTATTAAAGCATTGTTTTCGTGTGACAACTTTAGATCTACCTGGTTTTGGTGAAACGGATTCTCCAATGGAGCCATGGGACTCATATGATTATGAAGCATTTACGTATGCATTCATCAAACAACTAGGCATTAAAAAAACATCATTAATCGGTCATTCTCACGGTGGTAGAATTAGTATTTTATTAGCAGCAAACTATCCAGAAATAGTAGATAAGGTTGTTCTGATTGATAGTGCGGGTCTTATTCCAAAAAGAAGGCTCAAGTATTATTTTAAAGTTTATAGTTTCAAGATAGCTAAGAAGTGTTATCGTTTAGTCAATCGAAAACAAGACGCATTAGACAAGTTTTATCGTCGTTTTGGGTCTGAGGATTATCAAAACGCTTCCGGGGTGATGCGACAAACGATGGTGAAAGTGGTTAATGATACTTTGCTTTCACATTTAAAACAAATCCAGAGTCCGACTTTGTTGATTTGGGGTGAAAATGATGATGCAACACCGTTATATATGGCAAAGCACATGGAAAAAGAAATCCAAGACAGTGGATTAGTAGTCATAAAAAATGCCGGACACTATTCATATTTAGATGATTATCATACTTTTAAATTAGTGTTAAAGCATTTTTTAACATGTACTAAAGGAGAGTAAAAATGTCAACATTAGTGATATTATTATTAATTGTTTGGGCAGGTCACACTTATCATAAAGTGAAATACTCACTTCACATGATGCAACTTGAAATGTATGACCATGAGAAATATATGTCATGGTTGAAAAACAATAAAACCAAAGCACTTGACGAGAAAACCAAAATTTTGGTCATTGCTTCAGTAGTATTAACGACTGCTTTTATGTTTGGATTGATAACAGAGGGGGTTTATTTTATTGGATGGACCTTAGCATCCCTGTATGCTTATCCCATTAAACCCAAAGAAGTTAAAAAGCCATTGGTGATGACCGCAAGGGCTAAGCGACTTTTTGGCGGAACTTTGGTTTTGGCACTGGTTGATTTTTGGGCGGTCGTTTTGATTATCAGATGGATTGCCGGTGAAGCCTACTATTTTCCAATAGCAGCATTTGTCTTGTCACTATCCATTCATTATGGTGTTTACTACATTATAGGTGGACTATGGATAATGAAACCTTATGAAAAAGCGGTTAACAATAAATTCTACAACATGGCCAATCAAAAGTTAAAAAATCTTGAGGATCTTACAGTAGTTGGGATTACAGGGAGCTATGGTAAAACAACAACAAAATATATTACAGCAAAAATATTAGAACAAAAATACAAGACCTATAAAACTCCTGGTAGTTTTAATACACCAATGGGATTAAGCAAAGTGATCAATGAAGAGATTGATGATAGTTACAATGTATTTGTTGCAGAACTAGGAGCAGAAAGAATGGGTGACATCAAAGAGCTAGCTAGACTTGTAAACCCTTCAATTGGTATTTTAACATCGGTGGGTCCTTGTCATTTAGAAACTTTTAAAAGTATTGACAATATTATGAAAACCAAATATGAGTTAATAGAAGAAT
>SKID01000335.1 GCA_007116605.1 Tissierellia bacterium | reverse complement strand
TAACCTTGTCTGTCGAATATATCTTGAGGAGTCTTAAACCCATCATCACTGGTTAAATAAACTTGTGGGTCTTTAGCAATAAGCAATTCTAAGCTATATTCAGGATATGCTGATTCGGCATCTTCTGCAATATTAATCCCATTGGCTAATGTAATTAATTCATGAATAAAACTGCCAGGTCCTACTGTCATTAGTGGATCATGCCACACTTCGTAAAAGACTGTTTTTGTTGGATAACCTGAAACTCTAGCCACGATTTCTTCAGCATGTTCCTTCATTTCAGACACGATGCTTTCTGCCGTTTCTGTCACACCTAAAATCATGCCTATATCAATAATAGATTGATATGTCTGTTCTAAATTCATAGGGTTTACTAAGAATACTCGAATACCTGCTTTCTCTAATTGATCAACTACCTCATCACTTAGCCAAGCAGCAAAAAACACATCGGGCTTTAAATCAATAATAAGTTCAACATTCGGTCCACTATAATCTCCAATCTTGGGAACATTAATCGCTGCCTCTGGGTAGTTACAATAAACTGAAACACCTACCAAAATATCCTCTTTTCCAAGGGCATAAATGATTTCTGTATTACTTGGCACTGAAGACACAATCTTTGTTGGAATTTCTTTTATTGTGACTTCTCTACCCATGCTATCTGTCATGGTTAATGGAAATGCACCAACATTTTCATTTGCTGAATCAGAATTAACATCACTAGGCTCTTCTACAGGTTGTTCATTTCTTCCACAAGCTGTGATTGATAGCATAAGCACAATCACTAATAAAATTGACAATCTTTTCTTCATTTTTCCTCCTAATTTAACAAAAAATTCCCAACACCAACGTTGGGAATCATCTATGACATCAAAAACCTATCATAATCCCCTTCCCTCCGAAGGTCGATAGTACGAAAATAGGCAGGTCTCCTGGCTTGTGCATTACCTTCTTTCACCCTTCCCAGTTTCCCAGTGGCTGTGAAAGTCGTATCACTTACAGTAGCGGGGGCTGCAGTGGCATTTAACCACTTTCCCTTTTAAGTTTTACACCTATCTTGTTGTTTGTTCGTATCGCATTAACATGGTATCATAGGTTTAATCTATTTGCAACAAAGAAAATTCTTTTCTAACTAAATCGATGTGTCCACATGTCATCTTTCCTTCAGGACAGGGGCCTCTTAAGCAACCTGGTCCAGCATTTCTAAACAACGCTGGTGCAATTTGTCTCGCTTGCTTCAACATTTCAATGGCTAACTCCCTAATTTCCCACTGTGCTCTGCGGCAGCAACGGATTGAGAAAAAATGCAACAAAGTCCTTGCATTCATTGTCAACATAATTTTCGTCTCACATGCATTGGGAAGAACAAATCTAGCATCTTCAATAGCACGCTTTTCTGCAATATTATCAATATGTTCTCTTTTATGCCCTTCTTTCATCAATTGTAATTGATGTTTTTGAAAAAGAATTGCCGTCAATTGATCATAACTTTTTTGCGCTTGTTCCATCGTTTCCACAAAAATCCTACGAGCATTCTCATCATCCTTTATTTCGGGAGGAATAATGTATTGAAACTGTCCTTCTTTGACATATCTTTGAGATCGTTGACTGTAACTTGCAATTCGATGTCTCACCAGTTGATGAGTCAATATACGACTAACTCCCTCAACAGAAAAAGTAAAACTCACATGTTCTATAGGAGATTCATGCCCTAATCGCATTAACATTTGAATAAATTTTTCTGATTCCTGCTGTGAACTTTTAGTGTATAAGTCTTCTCCCGATAATGAGGAATAGCATAGTTTAGCTGATGAGGCAATGACTTTTTCCGGCTCTGGTGTATGAGCTATTATTTTTACTTTTAAAGTGGTATCCATTATTTGTCTCCTTTATAAGATTAAAAATTATTACGGAATAGTTATATTATACATCATATTAATAGTTGTAACAATCTGTATAATTTGATATATTATTATCATGGAGGTGATCGTATAAAAAGGTATAAAAAAGGTATAGAAACAAGAAACAGTATCATTCAAGCATCTAAGACATTATTCTACACCGAGGGGTATGACAATACAACAGTTCAAAAAATCGCTGATCTAGCTTCTGTGAATTTGGGTTTATTATCTTATTACTTTAAAACCAAAAACAATATCATTAGAATCATTTTCGGTGAGTTTGCTGAGTCTGTTGAAAATGCTGTTTGTGATGTATTCAACAAAGAATCCAACCTTATTCTATTTTTCATGATTAAGGAACGTATCATCTATGACATTATATTTAATGACCCTAAAAATTCCCGATTCTTTAAAGAAACACTCCATAAGAATATTATTGATGGTATTATGGAAGAGTATACATTGATGAACTTGCAAACAGTTAATCAAAAGCACAACTTGAATTTGGAAGAATATTCAATTAAGAGTTTTTCTGCCTTACAAGTTGGTGGTGCTTTAAATGTTTTGAAAAAGTTTTACAATCAAGACATTGACATTCCTCAAGATCAATTAATCAACATATTGATTGGATGTATTCCAAAACTTTTTGGAATCGATCACCAAACAGCCATGGAGTACTTAGAACAATCTCTTGAGTATCAACAGAAAGCGTCATTTAGTGATATTAAATTCCTGATTTAGTTAATCATTAGATGCATCTCTAATCGGTTGTCTGGGGGGCATAATAACCCGATTAAAAATCTCCATAGATAAAATCCAATACCATGGGTTTCATCTATGGAGATTTTATTTGATGGTTTACATTGCCGCTACTTTTAAGTTAAGTCCATTGCTGGCATCCCATTTTTACACGGAGTGTCCACTTAGATAGCGTTTGATCATCTCTTTTATGATTAGTCATATTCTAAGGTAGTTGAATTTTTTGGTTTTCAGAGGGTCTGTAAAGCACAAATTTTCTGCCAATACTTTGTACATATTCAGCACCTAAAATTTCTGCTAATTCTCCAGCTGTAGATTTCACCTCTAATGGACTATTGTTTAGTATTTTAAACTTTACTAATTCTCTAGCTTCTAATGCTTCATCTGCTTGTTGAATGACTGTTTCTATAATCCCACTCTTTCCTATGTTTATTATAGGGTCTATAGTATTAGCTAAAGACTTTAAATAACTTCTTTGTTTACCGCTTATCATTTTATCACCTTCTATTCAATAAAATCGAATTCAATACCACAAATATCTACTGTATCTCCTTCTTTTGCTCCTAAATCTCTTAATTGTTGAATTACACCCTTGTCTTCAAGAACTTTTTGGAAGTTTCTGATGGATTCAGTATCTTCAAAATTGGTGGATTCTACCAAATATTCAATAAAATAACCATCCGCTTTATAGATGTGATTTTCTCTATAAACATTAATCGTATCTTTTGGCTCTTTATTTTCTAATTGGTTAATGGCATCTGGATCGTAAAAAACAGTTTCTTCTTCAATTGTTTTAACTAAATCCAATGCTGCATAAAGTGCTTTTTCTACACCCTGACCTGTGACAGCTGAGATCTCAAAAATAGAGTGATCTTTTCCATAAGTATTCTTGAAATGATTAATGTTTTCTATTACATTAGGCAACTCGACTTTATTAAGCACTATGATTTGTTTTTTACTTGCTAATTTCTCACTATATTGCTTAAGTTCTTGATTAATCTTTATGAAATCTTCCACAGGATCACGTTGTTCTTGACCTGAAATATCAATAACATGGATGAGTACTTTTGTTCTTTCAATATGTCTAAGAAACTCATGCCCTAAACCCACTCCTTGAGAAGCACCTTCAATCAATCCAGGAATATCTGCTAAAACAAAAGCTTCTCCTGAAGACATTTTTACTACACCTAAGTTAGGCTTTAATGTTGTAAAATGGTAGTTTGCAATTTTAGGATTAGCACTGGTTGTGACTGACAAAAAAGTAGACTTTCCTACATTAGGAAAACCAATAAGACCAACGTCAGCTATCAACTTTAACTCTAATATGAGCATCTTTTCTTGTGATTTCCCACCAGGTTCAGCAAATCTTGGCGCTCTTCTAGTGGAACTTTTAAATTTTACATTGCCTCGTCCGCCTCGACCACCTTTAGCTGCCAAGTAAACTTGTCCATCATGATTTAAGTCAGCTAGTACAATCCCTGATTCTTGGTCTTTTACTAAAGTGCCTACTGGAACTTTTAAGACAAGATCCTTGCCATTAGCACCATACTGTTGCTTATTACGACCATCTTCACCGCTTTCGGCTTTAAATATTTTTTTGTACTTAAAATCCATTAAGGTCCTTAATCCTTGATCTGCAACAATCAGGATGTCGCCACCTTTGCCACCGTCTCCACCTGCAGGTCCACCCATAGGCTCATATTTTTCTCTTCTGAAGGCAACCGACCCATTGCCGCCTTTGCCTGACTTGACTTCTATTTTTGCTACATCTACAAACATATTCTCACTTCCTCTAAAAAAACCTGCCGTCAAGGCAGGTTTGCATTAAGCTTCTTGGGGATAAACGCTTACTTGTTTTCTCTTCTTGTCTTTTCTTTCGAACTTGACCACACCGTCCACTAAAGAAAACAATGTATCATCTCCTCCGATACCAACATTTGTCCCTGGATGTAATTTTGTTCCTCTTTGTCTTACAAGTATGTTTCCAGCCAAGACAAATTGTCCGTCCGCTCTTTTTACACCTAATCTCTTGGATGCACTGTCTCTACCGTTTTTTGAGCTACCTACTCCTTTTTTGTGAGCAAATAACTGTATATTCATTTTTACAATCATGGTTACACCTCCTTACAATCAAGGCTTATATACTGGCTATAATCTTCTAATAATAATTTAATACCTGTTTTAAATGTTTCCAATATGGTTTGTGCTTGCTCATTTGACTTTAAAAGTAACACTTTCATCTCACCAGTTTCTTCAGAAATACTGTATTGAATATCCTCTTCTGGTATTTGGGCCACCACGGCTAATGCATTTAAAGATGTATAGGCTAATGTTGATACCGCTGAACAAACAATATCTTGTCCTTTAACAGCATACAAGGCATGACCTGTTACATGCATCCCTGAAAATTGTCCTTTTTTATGCCACATTACGACCTGAATCATGTTTAGCCTACAATCTTGTCGATTTTAACTTGCGTAAATGGCTGTCTATGTCCTTGTTTTTTTCGATAATCTTTTTTTGCTTTAAACTTGAACACAATGATTTTTTTAGCTTTACCTTGGAACTCAACAGTACCATCTACCTTAGCATCTGCTAAATATGGCTTACCTACTGTCACGTTTTCGTCTTTTGAAACAAGCAATACTTTGTCAAATACTACTGTTTCACCTTCTGCTAACTCTAATTTCTCAATTCTGATGACATCGCCTTCTTGAACACGATATTGCTTGCCACCTGTTTCAATAATAGCATACATGTAAAAACACCTCCTCTACCCAGTCTCGCCTTTGCAGGTACTTTCGTTTAAAACCTGTTCAGTGCGGCTGCTTACAAAAATTAATTATACTCAATAAGCCAGCTTTTGTCAATAAAATTTAAATCTACACGAGATATTTTTCTAATCTCAATGCCATCGACCTTTTCCCGAATCCATGTCTTTAATTCTTCTACTTTAAGACTTCCTATGTCAGTAGCTTTCACTTTAATATTAATTGATAACATGTCCCCTTGGACACTATGTACGCTAACATCTTCAACAAAGTCGATGACATTAATTTCTTTATAAACCCTTTTGTTTCGCTTTTTTTTCTCTCTCTTGATTGTATAAGCTTGCTGAGTTATTTCTAAAATCTGTTGCACCACATTAACCGTATCTAATGTGTTTTCAATTTGAACTTTGAAACCATATATTTGATGGCTCACTAGTGAAGCTAAAGAGGCGCTTAATTGATAGGTATAAATGCCAATGATTTCCATGCCTTGAGGTAAACATTTCTGGAGTCTTTCCTGCACATCCGTTAATCTCATCTTCTGAGTAAACTCGATTTCTGCATACTCTCCTTCACTCTCTAATCCCAAAGACAAAGGATATGCAATACTAATCTTTGCATGGGGGTTAAACCCTTCTGAAAATTTTATTGGTAGCTTTGCTCGTCTTACTGCTCTTTGTAGAACTCTTAAAGTATCTAAGTGAGATATATAGCGAATCTTACCTTTTTTAGTATATTTAATTACGATTCTCAAAACATGGTCCTCCCAGTAGTTGATGATTAATTCCACAACCTGTGCAGTTTAGACGGCAATCATCAGTTATCTCTTCATTTAAGGATTTTTGTTTCTCTTTAATTAAATAATCTTTTGATACTCCAGAATCAATAAAATCCCAAGGAAGTACTTCATCAAATGATTTATTTCTATGATTATAATAGGTGTAATCAATGTTCTCTTCTTCAAAGACTTTCATCCATAGGGCATAATCAAAATAATCTGACCAACCATCAAAACGGCAACCTTTACTTACTGCATTTTTTAAAACAGCAGCTAATCGACGATCACCTAAAGCAAAAATACCTTCTAATATGCTTAACTTTGGATCATGATAAGTGTAGGAAATCTTTTTATCTTTTATTTCTCGTTTTAATAAAGCTGTTTTATCTCTAAATTGCTCTAGCGTATTTTGCCCATCCCACTGAAAGGGAGTGAATGGTTTTGGAACAAAACAAGCAGCACTAACACTGACTTTGAGGTTTCCTTTGATTTCCTCTTTGGGTCGGTCAAAAAAGGCATCTTTAATATGATAGGCCATGTCTTTAATACCATAAATATCCTCTATTTCTTCCCCAGGTAAACCTACCATAAAGTAAAGTTTGACAGTAGACCATCCTAATTTATAGGCAACTTTTAATGTGTCCATAATTTGATTTTCAGTCAAATTTTTGTTAATGACATCTCGCATTTTTTGCGTGCCTGCTTCAGGTGCAAAAGTTAAACCTGACTTTCTAACACTATGAATGCGATCAATCATCTCAGATGACATAGAGTCTAATCGCAAAGATGGGAGGGATAAACTAATTTTTTCTTTCTCGTAAGCATCTAATAAGGCTTCTGCTAAAGGCATTAACTGAGAATAATCTCCTGTACTTAAGGATGATAAAGATATTTCTTCATGTCCTGTTGATTGCAGTAATTGATCTACTTGTTTTATTAATGTTTCTGGTTTTTTTTCACGAATAGGTCGATAAATCATTCCCGCTTGACAAAAGCGACATCCTCTTGTGCAACCTCTAAATAATTCTAAAACCACACGATCATGAACTGTTTCTATAAACGGAACAATGATTTTATCTGGATAATAAGATATGTCTAAATCTTTGACAATCACTTTCTTTATGGTATCAGGTGCTTTATTGTTTTTTTTCACTCGTTCTTTAATGGTCCCATCTTCCTTGTAGACCACATCATAAAAGCTAGGTATATAGATCCCTTGCAGTTGACAGATTTCTTCAAGAAAAGCTTGTTTATTCCATCCATTATGTTGATGTTGATTATAGATGTCTAAGACTTTAGGCAATTGTTCTTCACTTTCACCAATAAAAAAAACATCAACAAATGCATGTAATGGCTCAGGATTAAAACTACAAGGTCCTCCTGCAAATACTAACGGATGATTGTCACTTCTATCATGACTCTCCATAGGAATATTACTAAGTTTTAGCATGTTGAGTATATTTGTATAACTCATCTCATATTGTAAAGTAAACCCTATAATATCAAATTCACACAATGGATCTGTGCTTTCTAAAGCAAATAATGGCGTCTTATGTTCAATTAACTGTTGTTCCATATCCGGCCAAGGGGCGAAAACTCGCTCACACCATGTATCCGGTCTTTCATTAAGTAATTGGTAAAGGATATGCATTCCTAAATGTGACATCCCCACTTCATAAACATCAGGGAAAGCAAAGGCGAATCTAATATCCACTTTTTCTTTTGATTTATCGACTGAATTGAGTTCTCCACCAATATACCTTGCTGGTTTTTCTACTTTAAGCAATAGTTGATCTAATTTATAATTATCCAATCATCGAACCTCTTTCTATAAGCTTTTTCTTTATTAATGCTATTTCTTTTTCATGACCTTTTTCATCATGGGGCGTTTCCAAATAAAAGGGTAAATGTCGTAATCTTGGATGGTCTATAAAGTCTAATGTTTTTTCTAGTCCTATTAAACCTTCTCCAATTCCTGCATGTCTATCTTTGTTTTCATTAAATCCTTTCATACTATCATTGAGATGGATTCCTCTTAACCTATCTAAACCAATGATTTTATCAAAATGATCTAAGACATCCTCTAATCGATTAATAATATCATATCCGGAACTATATATATGACAAGTGTCCATACAGACACCAATGGCGTCTTTCTTATTAATACCCTCAATAATCCTTGCTAGTTCCTCAAAACTTCTTCCGATTTCTGTCCCTTTGCCTGCCATCGTTTCAAGTAACAAGGTGGATGAAATATCATCTGTTAAGACTTCATTAATGATGTCAATGATATACTGTGTGCCCATTTCTACACCAATGCCTGTATGACTGCCCGGATGAAAATTATACAAGGAAACTGGCAATTTTTCAAGTCTTTCTAAATCTTCTCGCATTGCTTCTCTAGCAAACTTTCGAACCTCTTCTTTGGCAGAACTAAAATTGTATGTATAGGGTGCATGACACAATATATCTTTTAACTGATAGGTGTCAACTAACTCATAAAAAATTTTCACATCTTCATCGTCTAAGTCTTTAATGGCGCCACCTCTTGGATTTCTAGGAAAGTACTGGAAAGTATTGCTTCCTATTTCATGTGCCGTCTCAGCAGCTACTTTAAAGCCTTTCGCTATAGATATATGCGCACCTATTATAATCATTCTCTTATTCTGCTACTCAAAATATGGACAAAAATACCCATATCGAGATTGTTACTGCTTCAACGTGTCCTGCCTCGATTACTCTACTACAGTTTGATATAACACTCCGCAGTCGTAAATTCCCGACTAGCCATCGGTACACATATACAATAGCTTGTTTATGCCACTTTGTATATTTTTGCATCTCTTAAATTGAGGCTTGCATTATAATCCCTATCTTCAACATAACCACAGTCACAAATATATTTTCTGTCAGATAGTTTTAAATCTTTCTTTATCTGACCACATTCATGACATAGTTTGCTTGAAGGAAAGAATTTGTCTACAGTCCTTAATTCAATATCTAAAACTTTGCACTTGGTTGTTAATTTATTTCTAAATTCATAAAGCTTTTGCTGTGCAATGGCTTTAGATAGATGCCTATTCTTCATCATTCCACTAACATTCAAATCTTCTATTGTAATAAAGCTTGGCTTTTGCTCTACTACTTCAGATATTGTTTTGTTAACATAATCTATTCTTATATGAGTTAGTTTTTGATGAAGTTTTTGTACCTTTAAAGCTTGTTTTTGGATATTTTGTCTAGTAGCTCCTCCTTTTTCATTGTTTTTGTTGCGTTTTTTAAAGTCCTCGTATTTCCTCGACAGACAACGCTGTTCTCTTTTTAATTTCTTTTCTAACTTTTTTACTTCTTTTGTTTTATTAATATTCCTTTTAACTAATCCATTGCTACATACTACAAATTCTTTTAATCCTAAATCTATTCCTATTCCCTCTGTTGATTTTTGATTGTTTTCTTTTGTTTGTTCTTCCACTGTTACTGATACATAATATCTCCCTGCTTGTATTGATACAGTTCCACTTTTAATTATTTTGTTGGTTGGAATATATCCTTTTTCTTTAAGTTTCACCCACCCTAAAGTTGGCACTTTAATCCTGTGTCTTTCACAAGGAATTATTGTCTTTGCATCTGTTTTTACAAAATACATTTTTACATTTGATTTGTTTTTCTTCTTGAATTTAGGAAATTTGCTTTGTCCCTTGAAAAATCTCTTAAATGCTCCTTCTGCATTAATTATTGATTGTTTTACCGCTTTACTTGACACTCCCTTTATCCAGCTATACTCAGGATTATTAGGAATAAAATCATTGTTTAACCATTTTGAAAACTCATTAGCTGTTACAAAACGCTTTTCTTTTTCATAAATCTCCGTATTATGTGCTAAGTAGAAATTGTAAATGTACCTACAAGTACCAATAGTCTGTTGAATTATACGTTTTTGTTCTGGAGTTGGATTTATTTCTGTTTTGTATGCTCGCATAATTCAACATCCTCCTTAATTTGTTTTTTATATTTACGCAATCCATAGATTTTACAAGAAAATACATGGATTATTGATATTAAGTCTTGTATCATTTCTTCTTGTGGTAAAAAAGACTCGTTGTTTACTATCATTAATTCAACACCATTTGATTTTAAGAATCTTTCAAACCACTCAAATCCAAAACGTATAAATCTATCTTTGTTTGAAACAATTATCATGTTAACATAACCCAACATACAATCTTC
>SKID01000303.1 GCA_007116605.1 Tissierellia bacterium | reverse complement strand
TTCATACTTTATTAGTACTCGTTGGCATTTTGTCGTTACACGGTATTTATCAGCGAATCATTGGAGTGCCTGTAGATCCTGCTTGGCTAGATGAGTCATTTGGGAGCCAATTAGTGAGAGTGTATAGTGTTTTTGGCAATCCTAATGTTTATGGAGAGTTTTTAGTTTTGACAGTACCCATGGTTTTTGCTGGAATGAATTTGCAAGAAAGATTTGCATTAAAAACCATTTATGGGGGTGTTTTTATTCTCGGTCTTGTGAATATTTTACTTACTTTTTCTAGAGGATCCATGTTAAGTATAGCCCTTGCCTTGTTATTAATAATTTTTGTCAGAGATCGTAAATATTTGCCTTTAGTCATCTTAGGTTTTTTTGTAAGTCCGTTTATTTTACCACCTGCTATTATTGATAGAGTCTTATCTATCTTCCAAGGTGGTGATACATCGACATCTTATCGTATGTCTATTTATTGGGCTTCTTATGACATGATTAGAGACTATCCAATAACAGGCATCGGTTTAGGTAATTTTAAAGTTTTATATAAAGTCTATGCCTATTCGGCAGCCAAGTCATTTCATGCCCACAACACTTTTTTGATGCTAATCATTGAACTGGGAATATTTGGATTTATCAGTTGGTTCATGATGATGTTTATGTGGGCTAGAGATATTTTTAATAGTCAACGATATAATAATCCATGGAGATATTATGCCTTTGCTGGTTTTGCAGGAGTTGTAGGTTGTACTTTACAAGGGTTTGTAGATCATATTTGGCACAATAGTAATATCATTTTCTTTTACTTCATGATGATAGCGATCTCTTTTGGATGCGCTCAACTAGCAAAAGGTGGGAATAATGAAAAAATATAAGTTGATGCATATATTGTCTGATACTAATTTTGGTGGTGCTGGTCAATATTTACTTCATGTTTGTCAGTATATTGATCGCAATATTTTTGATGTTGTTGTCATATTACCCTATAATAGTCAATTGAAACAGCATTTAGAAAATGTTACCCTCATTGAGGTAGATGGTATAGCAGATCAATCTTTTAGCATCAAAGGTTATTATGCATTGAAAAAGGTAATTAGCAAATATCAGCCACAAATCATTCATTGTCATGGCTCCTTGTCTGGAAGATTAGCAGCCCAACGTTTAGGCACGCCTAAAATCATTTATACTAAGCATACATTAAGCCAGAATAATCATTTATGGATTAAAGAGATAAAAAGACTGTTAAATCGATTTTTAAGAGCAGAAGTGATAGCCATATCACAAGCAATTAAAGACAATTTATTAGAAGAAGGACTTTTAGAAAAAAAGATTCACTTGATATACAGTGGCGTTCCGTTAATCAACAAGGAGAAATTGGTATTCTCAAAACCAGGAAAAACGCCGATAGTGGTTGGATTTGTTGGTAGGCTAGAACATATTAAAGGGCCTCACCATTTCTTAAGAGTTGTACAACAAGTCATGGAAAACAAAGATGAATCAATTGTTTTTAAAATGGCTGGGGAAGGTTCTATGAAAGAAGCCCTATTAGAAAGCATTCGTGAAAAGCAATTAGAAGTAGTCATGGTTGGATTTGTTGAAGATATCAATTCGTTTTATCAATCTTGCCACATTATTGTGAACACTTCTGAGTCGGAAGCATTATCATTTTCTACTTTGGAAGCTTTTTCAAACGGAAAACCGGTCATTGCTTTTGATATTCCAGGCATCAATGAAGTGATTAGTCACCAGGTCGATGGTTTTTTAATCCCTTCTCTTGAATATGAAACATTCGCTGATGCTATCATAAAATTGGCTAAAGACTGTGCTTTACGTGATCTATTTGGGGTAAGAGGCAAGCAAAAAGTAGAAGAAAAATATACTGTTGAGCAGATGGTTCAACAAACTCAAAACGTATATATTGGAGGTTTATATGAATAAAAAAATAATATGGAAATTAACCATCATTGACCTTGTGATTATCAGCATGGTGATTATGATAATGGCATATGCAATAAGCTATTTTTCTCCTCGTGCTGAGTTGGGAAGCAGTCGAACAAAAAAAATCCAATATACATATGAAACAACCAATGTATCTGAATCTTTTACAAGACAGATAAAAGAAGGATTAAACTTATATAACTCGAGTAGGAACCATTATGTGGGTACTATTGTTTCTTACGAAGTATTGCCCTATGAAGTAAGAGTCCCAGATTTGCAAAATGGTGTGTTTCGCCAGCAAGTTTTAGAAGATCAATGGATTGTCAGAATGGTTGTATCCGCAGAAGCTTTTGATGAACCTTATCACTTTCGTGTCACACAAGAAAGTATTAAAGTAGGTGCAGTTTTTCCAATTAAAGGAAGAGGGTTTGCTTCGTATGGAGCAGTGATTGCCCTTGAGGAGGTAGAATAATGCGTAAAATAACAATCATTGATATGGCTGTTTTAATTGCGGTTACAATAGCATTGGTGGTTTTAGTGAGTAAGACGGGAGCATTAGGTGGTAGCGTGGAAGTTTCAAGTGATGACGTGAACATGATTCCAGCCTCAATTGTAATACGAGTACAAAATGTTCGACGCTTTACTGTGGATGCTTTTAAAGAGGGAGATATTTTGCTTTCTAATGAAACAAACCATCCAGTAGGTCCGATAAAAGCCATAGAATCAGGACCCTTTAGAGATAAAATAGAAATGTTAGATGGACGATTAGTGATGGCAGAAGTACCTGAACGTTATGTGGTTTTTGTCACTGTGGAAACCATGTTGCTAGAAAGAGAAAGAGGATATTTTTCAGATGGCATTACTGAAATAAAAGTCAATTCTGAGTTTAAGTTGTATACGAAATATTTAGCGACAACAGGGATTATAGAGGAGATAATATACCAATGAAGACGATTGTTCAGTGTTTAATGAGCCTTGATATTGGTGGTGCTGAAACTCATGTAGTAGAATTATCAAAAAAACTAAAATCCCAGGGTTATCGGGTCATTGTTGTGTCTAATGGAGGTACTTACGAGAAAGAGTTAATCAAAGCGGGAGTTTCCATTAAAAAAATACCTATGCACAGTAAAAAACCCCACTTTGTACTGAAGTCACTATTTTTGCTTAATCAGTTGTTTCGAGAAGAAAAACCAGATATTGTGCATGCTCATGCTCGTATCCCAGGCTTGTATGTGAGCTTATTACAAAAAAGATTTCATTATCGCATGATGACAACGGTTCATGGTAACTTCAAGGTGAATTGGATTTTAAAAAAGTTAACCCAATGGGGAAATGAAATTTTTGTAGTCAGCGAAGACTTGAAGCAATATCTAATCGCACATTATCCTGTAAACCAAGCAAAAATTTATCATACAATTAACGGTATAGATGTGGAAAGATTTAGTGAGACAAAGGTTGCTTATCCATATGAGAGAATTATTCACGTAGGAAGATTAGACCAACCCATCTGTAAAATGGCAGAAGAACTCATCAACTATGGAAGAAAAAATTTAATAGAAATGATTATTGTTGGCGGAGGCTCAGAAGAAAGCATATTAAGAGAAAAGGCAAAAGGTTTAAATCATATCAAATTTATAGGTGCCACTAATCAAGTAGAAAAGATATTAGCCCAAGGGGGCATTTTTGTTGGTGTGAGTCGAGCAGCTCTTGAAGCTATGAGTATGAATATGCCCGTCGTTTTAGGTGGACACTTTGGATTCATGGGGATTTTAACTGAAGATAAACTTGAAGAAGCTAAAAGGACAAATTTTACGGGGAGAAATCAACAACCATTAACCCTAATAGATTTAGAAAAGTCATTAAATGAAATACAGTCCATAAAACCAACTCAATTTGCATGGGAAAGGGATTTTATCAAGGATCATTATTCAGTTGATAAAATGGTTGCAGATTATGTTCAGGTGTATGAAAATGAGTAGAAAAGCATTTATTATTGGGTATTATGGCTCAGAAAATTGGGGCGATGAATTGATTTTATCAAAAACAATTAAAATGCTAAACAAACACATCTTATTGGATGATATTAGCGCATTATCTTATTCAGTAGATCATACAGCTAAACATCATGGCATAAGAGGGGTTAGTCGTAATCACTTTTTAGGGATATTAAAAGAAATCATCAAGACAGACTATCTTGTCGGTGGTGGTGGTAGCATGTTACAAAATGTGACTTCAAATAGGAGTTTGCTCTATTATTTAGTTATTTTAAATTTAGGAGTAATCTTTAGAAAAAAAGTCATCCTTCTAGGGAATGGTATGGGACCTATTCAAGGAAAATGGCAAGAATGGTGTGTTAAAAAAACCTTAAAAAAACTGCATTATGTACATTTAAGAGATCCATTGTCTTATGATTGGGTGAGTGAATACAGAAAAGCACCAACAACATTAGGGTGTGATTTGGCATTTGAAGATACAAGACCTAAACTAAAACAATATTCAGAGCACCATATTGTCATTAATTTAAGGCAATGGCATTGTCATCCGAGTTTTCTAGATGTGATTAAACAAGTAGTGATCAGATTAAAATCTAAAGGTTACTTGGTTAGTTTAGTATCCATGCAAGACAAACAAGATCGTTCTGTTTTAGAAGTGTTAGGGGAAGTTCAATGTTTTAATCGGTTAGAAGATTTAATGGCTATGATTGATTCTTCAACTCTAGTATTAGGGATGCGATTACATGCCTTAGTATTGGCTTCCATGTATGAAAAACCATTTATTGGTTTGTCATATGATCCAAAAGTTTCACAGTTTTGCGAAACCTTTGAGCAACCTTATTTTGAAGTGAATCACCCAATCAATGAAGAAGAGCTATTCAATACTATGGATGCCATATTAGGAGAATATGAAGATCAAGTGAATAAAGTAGCGAAAAAAACCCAATCATGCATCCTAGCAAATGAACAAATGATAAATGATATTGATGAAATTATGGGAGAAAATGCATAAATGGAAAAAATATGGATTATGGATGTGGGGATAGATTACTTGACACAAGAACAAACCCATCTGAAGTTACAAGACTTTTTAGCAAACAGGACCTATGAGCCTAAGATTATTTTTACACCCAACACAGAAATTGTGATGATGTGTCAAAAAGATGAGAAACTTCGGTCAATGATCAATCAGGGAGACATGGTATTACCTGATGGCATAGGATTAATCATTGGTGCAAAGTTAAAAAAACATTATTTGCCAGAACGAATTACGGGTTTTGATACCTCTGTATATTTATTAAATTTAGCAAAAAAGAAAAATTTGAAAGTGTTTTTTTTAGGTGGAAAACCAGGTGTAGCTGAAGAAGCGATGGAAAAATGCAACCAAAAGTACGACAATATTATCGTTGGATCCCATCATGGTTTTTTTAAAGGTGCTCATATAGCTTTGCCTTTAGACCCTGAGGAACAAGTTGTTTTGAATCAAATTAATCACTTAAAACCAGATATATTGTTTGTAGGCATGGGATCTCCATATCAAGAAAATTGGATAATCGCTAATAAAAACCAATTAAATACTAAATGCATTATTGGTAATGGGGGAACGATTGATGTATTATCAGGTCAAGTCAAAAGAGCGCCAAGAATTTTTCAAAAACTAGGATTGGAATGGTTTTACCGTTTAGTGATGGATCCAAAAAGAATAAAAAGACAAGTTTTATTGCCTTTATTTTTATGGAAAATTGTATTTGGACCAAAAGATATTGTAAAAAAAACAAAAATCGATTGAAATATTAATAAAATAATGTACAATATAATTAAGATGTTATGACGGAGTAGAGAATGTTTGAATTTAGCAATGTCACTAAAGTGTATAAAAATAAATTTACAGCAGTTAATGATATAAGTTTTAAAATTGAAAAAGGTAGTTTTTCATTTATTGTAGGAAAAAGTGGTGCGGGTAAAACAACTTTGATTAAATTACTTATTAAAGAAGTAGACCCAACAGAAGGTAAAATTATATTTAATAATCAAGATATTACTAAATTAAGCCATCGACAAATTCCTTTACATAGAAGGAAAGTGGGTGTTATTTTTCAAGATTTTAGATTATTAGATAAAAAAACGGTGTATGAAAACATCGCCTTTGCCATGGAAATGGTTGGGCATACACCAAAAAACATTAGAAGAGAAGTACCCACTGTACTCAGTATGGTTGGTTTAAGTGATAAGGCCAATAACTTTCCTAATGAGCTAGCAGGAGGAGAACAGCAACGTATTGCCATTGCAAGAGCCGTTGTGAACAAGCCGGATTTAATTATTGCAGATGAGCCAACAGGGAACCTAGATCCTGAAACATCTTATGAAATTATGAAGATTTTTTCAGAAATTAACAGAAGGGGCACTACTGTATTAATGGTTACCCATGACCGCGCCATTGTTGACACAATGAAAAAGAGAGTGATTGAGTTAAAAAATGGACGCATTATAAGAGACACTGAGGAAGGGGACTATTATCATGACCTCTAGAATTTTTAAACACACATTTAAACAAGGCATCCAAGGAATTATGCGAAATCGCACAATGAGTTTGGCTTCTATTGGTTCAGTGGCTTCAGTCCTTGTGATTTTAGGCTTAGTGCTGATGGTGATTTTAAATGTTAATGCCATTTCTATGTCTACAAAAGAAACATTTGATGAAATCTTTGTCTATTTAGATGACCATATCAGCAATCAAAGAATTAGACAAATTGGAGAAGAAATCAGTAGCATTGAAGGCACTTTAGCAGTGGTTTATCAATCTAAAGAGTATGCCTTGAATCAAATGAAAGAAGAATGGGGTGAAGATGGTCGCCTTTTAGAAGGTTTGGTGAATAATCCGTTGCCGAACACATATGTTGTTCAATTAGTCGATGTATCCTATGCAAGCCGTGTCATTAGTTTGATTGAGCAAAAAGATGGCATTGAGGAAGTCAAATATTATAAAGATATTGTGGAAAGACTCATTGCTACAGCTGATTTTATTCAATATTTTGGCATGGTTGTGATTCTCATTCTTTTATTAGTGAGTATTTTTATTATCCAAAACACCATAAAAATAACCGTTGCATCGAGAAAAATAGAAATTGAGTTGATGCAATACATAGGTGCATCTAATGGATTTGTAAGAGGACCATTTATATTTGAAGGGATTGTACTGGGTTTACTGGGTTCTTTGTTAGCCATTGTAATTGTTTTGAATGGCTATGATTATTTGGTTTCTTTTACAAATGAAAAAATGTTTGCAATGTTGTCGTTTTACTTAATACCAGCACAAAATATTGCTTTTGATTTTTTAATTATTTTCATGACAATTGGCGTAGGCATTGGTATATTGGGAAGTATCGTTTCCCTTAAAAAATTCTTGAATGTGTAGGGGGTACTATGAAAAAGTGGTGTCGTATAGTTTTCTTAACGGTCATGATGATGAGTTTAGTATTGACTGCAGGCGCTTCGCGAATCAGTGACTTACAAAGGGAATTAGACAGAACAGAAAAGGAAATAACAAATATTAATTCTAGAATACAAGAAGTTCAAACTGAAAGATCATCTGTTCAAAAAGAAATTGATCAGTTAGATAAAGTGATTTTAGAATTAACTTCAGAAGAGATAAAGTTACAAATGGAGATAGCTGCTATTGAGGATAATATTGAAGCCATTGAGCAAGATATACAAGAGATTCAAAATGAAATCCAAGTGACTAATGAATTGCTAGAACAAAGACTACGTGCAATGTATAAAAATGGGGCAGTCGGATATTTGGAAGTATTGTTTAACGCTTCAGATTTAAGTGATTTTTTAACACGAATGGATATGATTCAAAGAATTGTCAGAAATGATGTCAATATTTTAGAAGAACTTGAGCAACAATATATATCCCTTGATATCGCTCAGTTATCTCTTCAAAATGAGAGGCATCACTTAGAACTTGCCATGAACGATGTGAAATTAAAAAGAACGGATATAGAAGTTGCTAGTCGTGCTAAAGAAGGCTATATGCGGTCTTTGCAAGGTAATATAGATGAGCTAAAAGCCCAAGAACAAAAATTATTAGAAGCGTCAGATGAGATTGAGAAGAAAATTCAATTAGCACAGCTTGAAATGAAATATGCCGGTGGAGAGATGGCTTGGCCTTCACCTGGATATTATAGGATCACATCTCCTTATGGGATGAGACCCCACCCATTATATGGTCATTGGAGTATGCATACTGGAGTAGACGTTGGGGTACCGATGAAACAACGTATTGTAGCTGCAAATACAGGTGTGGTGACTTATGCAGGATGGTTTGGAGCTTATGGTATTATTGTGTTAATTGATCATGGTGGTGGGATATCTACATTATACGCCCATAATAATAGTGTGGTTGTGAGTGAAGGTCAAAGTGTCACCAAAGGTCAACTGATTGCCTATTCAGGCACAACAGGGATGTCTACTGGACCTCACTTACACTTTGAAGTGAGGACAAATGGTACACATACAGATCCTATGGAATATTTACAGTAAAGCGTTGGTTAGGGTCAAAAAAAAGAAATATTTGCTTGACAACTAACCATATTTAGCATATACTAATTGAGTGCAAGAAGAAGTATCCGCTTCTCACCATGCGGCGCCAGTGGTAGCTAGTATGGTTATGTGATTAAGTGTTCATAGAGACAGCGGATTAAGCTGTCTTTTTTTATTATCTTAGGAGGTGTAATTATTAAAGAACTTGATATTAATAATCAAATCAGGGACAAAGAAGTTCGTCTAATTGGTGCAGACGGTGCTCAATTGGGTATTGTTAGTGGCAGAGATGCCCTAAGAATGGCAGAAGAACAAAAGCTTGATTTGGTAAAAGTGTCACCGAATGCAGAACCGCCTGTATGTCGGATTATGGATTATGGAAAACACAAATATGAAATGACCAAAAAAGAAAAAGAGTCCAAAAAGAAGCAAAAAGTCATTAATATTAAAGAAATCCGAATGACACCCAATATCGATGAACATGATTTGCAGGTGAAGATTAAGAATGCAATCAAGTTTCTTGAGAAAGGTGACCGTGTAAAAGTCGCTGTAAGATTCAGAGGAAGACAATTAGGAAACACCAGTATTGGAAGAGAAGTTTTAGATAAGTTTGTTGAAGCTACTTCTGAGTATTCGGTTGTCGATAAACCCCCCAAAATGGAGGGACGCCAAATGGTAATGTTTTTAAATTCAAAAATCTAGTTTACTGAGAGGAGGATATGACATGCCAAAAATTAAAACAAATAGAGGCGCTGCTAAAAGATTTAAAAAAACCGGTAGTGGTAAAATAAAAAGAGCTCAAGCAACTAAAAACCATTTTACAGGCAAAAAATCAGGTAAAAAAGTTAGAAACTTAAGACAAGGCGCATTAGTTTCTGATGGAGACTTTAAGAGAATAAGCAAATTAATCCCATATTAGACAGTAAGGAGGTATAATCATGGCAAGAGTAAAAAGAGCAGTTAATGCTAGAAAAAAACATAAAAAAATATTAAAGCTTGCAAAAGGCTATTACGGAGCAAAAAGTAAGCAGTTCAAAGTAGCAAATCAAGCGGTGATGAAGTCTTTGTCCTATGCTTATGTAGGTAGAAAGCTTAGAAAAAGAGAATTTAGAAGACTATGGATTACAAGAATTAACGCAGCAGCAAGAATTAATGGCTTGTCTTATAACAAGTTTATTAATGCATTGAAAACCGCAAACATTGAAGTCAACAGAAAAATGCTAGCAGATATGGCTGTAAATGATCCTAATGGGTTTGCCCAATTAGTAGAAATGGTTAAATAAACCTTATAGCAGATAATAACCGTGAAGGCGGTTATTTTTTCTTTATACGATGACTAAAAGTGCTATTTCTCTTGATTAACAAAACCTATCGATGAAATACAGATTAAAGTCTGACCTAGATCGTATTTTTGCTAAAGGAGATGCTCTATGATTATTAGCCAAGAAAATCAATGGATTCAATTAGTGAAGCAATTAAAAACAAAGAAAGCAAGAGACAAACAAGGACTTTTTTTAGCAGAAGGAACCAAGCTAGTGGAGGAATGTATACACTCTCATTTCCAAATGATTAAAATCTTGATGACCGAAAACTATCCAATACCCTCGTTCATTAATGAAGATTTGCAAGTATCGATTATTAAAGAAAGCCTATTTAACAAAATAGCAGATACTGAACATACTCAAGGGATTATGGCTATTGTAAAAAAGCCTACATTTGACTTGAAATCAATGGACAATGAGAAGCGAATTTTATTTCTTGATAAAATTCAAGACCCAGGTAATTTAGGCACAATTATAAGATCATGTGATGCATTTGGAACACGAATCATTATGATGAATTTAGGGTGTGTAGACCCTTACAATCCTAAATGTGTTCGTGCCACTATGGGTTCAATTACAAGAGTGCAAATCATGTTTGTTGAAGATGAGTTAACCTTATTGAACCATTTAAAATCAAAAGGATTTAAAATATATGGTGCGGTGGTTAACAGTGACATTTGTTTAAATCATATCA
>SKID01000271.1 GCA_007116605.1 Tissierellia bacterium | reverse complement strand
TTTTGACCCTTTACCGAGGATAAAACCGATGCACCATTAATTCTTTTGACATTTTTCGCAAACTCCATAGACTTGTAACTGATGAGATTTGATTTTAAATTTTGTCGTTTTTTCTAATTGATTCTCATAGTCTTGTAATGGGCAGTCTTTTATAGCTAACATTTTTTTACATTCAACACACATTAAATAGTGCTTATGTTCATTTGCTCGAACCTCGAACAAACCATTGCTACTTTCTCCTATCATGGTTTTTTGAACAATCCCGTCTGCCATGAAAGCTTCTAATGCTCTGTACACTGTAGACAAGCTGATTTTATCATCTTTCAAGGCAATTTCCATAAATATCTCTTCAGCTGTGACCGGTAATTCCTTTTTAGCTAATGTCTCATATACTAACTGCCTCTTTTTTGACTTTCTCTTGCCCTGATATACTTTATGCTCCGTTTTATTCATCTTATTGATCCCTCTTCTTTTCTTCGCCTTATTTGGTCTTTTAACCATATTATCATAAAAAATAGGGATGACACAATTACAATGGCTGCTCCAGAAGGTATGTTTAAGTAATAAGAAATCCATAGCCCTAACATCCCCATAGCTATCCCTGTAATCATAGCTAGAATCATTCTTTTTTTCAAGTCTTTAGAAAAGTATGATGCTATCAATATAGGTGTGGTTAACATGGATAAAATCAATATAATGCCCACAACACGAATAAGCACCACAATGGATAATGCTATAAGTATGTACATAAAATAATCATAGTGTTTAACAGGTAATCCAACTATCAAAGCATATTCAGAATCAAAAAGAACTACTTTCCAATACTGATAAAAGGAAACAATGGCGGTTACTACAATAACAGTCAAAAAAAACATTAATTGAAGGTCTAATGTCGTGATGGCTAGAATGCTGCCAAATAAGTAAGAACTCATATCGGGTGGATATCCTGGTGACAGTGCAATAAATAAAATACCTATTGCCATGCCTAATGACCATAACATTCCGATAATGGTGTCTGATCGATCCTGACCATTGTTTTTTATATAACCAATGGTCATTGCTGCCATGATAGCTATAAAAAAGGCTCCAATAATGGGTTCAAATCCTAAAAAATAAGCTAATCCTATACCACCATACGCCGTATGGGAAATTCCTCCTGTCATCATTACCAACTTCTTCTCAGAAATAATCGCTCCAATAATTCCACAGACAACACTTGCTAAAAGCACTCCTATGACTGCATATTGCATAAATCGATACTGCATAATGGCTTGAATCATTGCACTAGTTCCTTTCGTGTTTTTTTAGAACTCTATGGGGTATTCCATGTGCAATAACATCTACAGGACACCCATACATTTTAGTTATGTTTTCCTCTGTAATCTCTGGAATTCCATGGTACACTAGTTCTTGGTTTAAACACGCTATGTTTTTAACATGGGCAGAAATCGCCATCATATCATGAGTTACTAGTATAATCGTCATCTTTTCATTCAGTTTATTGAGTAAATCAAAAATTAATTCTCGAGATTGTGGGTCTACATTTGCTGTCGGCTCGTCTAATAAAAGAATTTCAGGTTCAGTGCAAAGTGCTCTAGCAATTAACATTCTTTGAAATTGTCCACCTGACAAATCTGATATTTTCCTTTTACGCAAATGTAAGAGCTCTGTATTTTCCAATATTTCCTCAGTTAATTGAATATCATCTTGTTTGTAAGTAAAAAAGGGTTTTGTTCTATCTGTCATTCTTCCTGATAGGACTACTTCTTCTAAGCTGATAGGGAAATTTTTATCCAAATTAGTATATTGAGGTACATAACCCATCTTCTGTTTTCTACCCATATCATTGACCATTATCACTTGACCATTTTTTAAGGGTACTAACCCTAGAATGGCTTTAAGTAGTGTTGTTTTCCCACCACCATTTGGCCCAATGATGCCAACGTAATCATAGCGCTCTATTGTAATGTTTACATTTTTTAAAGCAACCACTTTACCGTAATGAACCGTCACATTTTTCAGAGACAAAACAATATTGTTCGCTTTAACTTTCTGGTCTAATAATTTCACTGCATTACCTCTTTGAGCAATTCCACCATATTCATTAAGTTCTCTATATAATTAGGCGACAAGGGTGCTAGTTGCACTGTTCTACCACCTATCTCTTCGGCAAATGAAGCTGCTTGACTACTTGAAATTTCAGCTTGATAAAAGATAGCTTTAATCCCCTCTTGTTTAGCTAGGTCAATCATTTCTTGTAATCTCTGAGGTGTTGCTTCTTTCCCATCTTGTTCTAATGCATACATGGTTAATCCATAATCATCTGCTAAATAACCAAATGCCGGATGAAAGACAATAAACTTACCGTTTTCAACATCCTTTAGTGCTTCTTTCATTTTGTTATCTAATGCTACTAGCTCTTCAATAAACAGCTCTGCATTAGCTGCAAAATAATCCTTATGTTCTGGCATCAAATCAGTTAATTCATCTCTTATTGTTTCAACCATTACAATGACACGTTTAGGGGACAACCAAATATGTGGATCTCTTCTATCATCACCAATGATCCTGTCGGGATATACATCCCTTACATTGTCTTGTAGTTTAATGATTCTTAATTGTTCTAATTCATTGGCTCTTGGCAAAATATTCCCTTGCTCAGTTGGAACTCCTATAGCAAAATAAATAGCGGCTTTACTAAATTTTTCCATTTCTTGTGGGCTGGGTTCATAATTAGCAGGACTATTTCCAGGTGGTACCATGACGATGACTTCTACTTTTTCT
>SKID01000008.1 GCA_007116605.1 Tissierellia bacterium | reverse complement strand
GGCTTTTTTTACCATCTCAGGCGTAGTTGCTTGACCCATCTCGGACTCATACAGGGTTGCTGGTACACCGTTACTCGTCGCCATTTTGTACCACCTTTTTCCAAAAGCGCCAACAGAAAAAACGGCTGCTTTTTTTGCTGTGCAGCTTCTGATAGCTCCTTCCATAAATCCGCTCCCTGATGAGGTGGACAACATAATCCTTTCATTTGTATAAAATACTTTTTGCATTTTATCACTGATGTCTTTTTGAAGCTTTGATATTTCTTTTGTCCTATGTCCAATCATAGGTGTTGCCATTTTTGATAAAACTTCCTCTCTAACTTCAACGGGTCCTGGAATAAATAGTTTTTTGTGCATTTCTCCACCTCTTTGTTAATTATTTAACAATCATACTGCTTTTTACAATTATAAATAAGTTCTTATACTTTTGCAAGTCTTTTTTTGTTGATTTTTTTCTAAGTCAGTCAAGTTGATATCAACCGGACTCACAAATCACAAAATAGCAAACATCTTAGCATAATTATCCAAGCCCCATCATCTAATTGTTGTCAGATCAGCACAAATAGATTATAATCTTTAACAATAAAATGCTGAGGTGACATATGAAACAACTTAAAGTAGGAATGCCCGGATTAGTAGAAATTGAAAATTTCAATGATACCATCGATTTGTGTAGAGAGCTACAATTGGATTTTATTGAACTAAATATGAATCTACCTAGTCAGTTTATTGAAAGCTTACCTTCTGCCACACTCCAACAAGCTGCCAAAAAACACAACCTCTTTTATACAATGCATATGCCTGATGATGCTGATATGGGTGTGTTTTTTGATTCTGTGAGAAAAGGCTATGTTGATTTATGTATTCAAACAATTGATTGGGCTAAACAATCGAATGTAACGCTATTAAATTTTCATATTATCGAAGGAGCAAAAATGACTCTACCCGATAAAAAGATTTATATTTATCAACAGTATGAAGATGAATTTGTGCATAGATTTTTTAGCTCTTTTCAAGAAATTTCCACCTATGCAAAAACACATAAGATTTCTATTAATATTGAAAATTCAGGTAACTTTGGCCATATATATGCCCAAAAAGCGCTACATAAAGTGTTAACCTTAGACGGAGTAAATATTACATGGGATATTGGTCATGATGCGGCAAAAAATTATTTTGATCATGCCTTTCTTATGAATAATGTCCAGCATATCTCTCATATGCATTTCCACGATGTTTTAGGAGAAAAAGATCATCTTGTCCCCTTTGATGGAAACTTGGATTTGGCAACCCCTCTTAAGATGGCAAAAAATAATGGCTGGACTGTCGTGATAGAAGTCAAAACTGTTGCTGCTCTTAGAGAAGCTGTCTACGTTTTAAAACAAAAGAATTATCTAACTTAGCTCCTGAAATCTTTTTTATCCGAAGACTTACAGTGCTAGGACGCCTACTTTAAAAAAGTAGGCGTCCTAGCACTGTAAGTCTTTAGATTTAAATAAATTTAGTTGGATTTAAGGATTGGCATTTCTATTACAAAGTAAATCCATTCCTTCTTTACATGGGCCCATATCCGCCCTTCATTTTTTTCTATAATTTCTTTGCATATAGCTAATCCAAGACCACTACTATAGCCATCGGTTCGAGCATCATCAGCTACGTACATTCTTTCAAACAAATAATTTGCCGATCCTTGCCTTAAAGCATTATTCGTGATTTTATTTGAAAAGATAATTTGCACAAACCCTTTTTTCTCAACCACTCTTATTCTCAATATATCTCTTTTTTTTGCGTACTTTGTTGCATTTTTAATTAAGTTTTCAACCACTCGTACCATGTACAAAGGATCTGCCATAATATACAGTTTAGAAGGATGCATTTCTGTTTCTAGGATTAAGTCACTTTCTTCAATCAAATGAATATACTCATCTTTTATTTGATTAATAAAACGATTCACTTCTAATCTTTGCTTTTCCATTTCAATATTTTCACTAGTCAACTTAGAGTATTCAAATAGTTTAGAAATCAAGTGTTTTAATTGATATGCTTTATTCGTACAAATATCTATATAACCACTCATTTCTTCTTGAGATTCATATTTTCCATCTGTGATTAATTTTAAGTAGCCAATCATTGACGTTAAGGGTGTACTTAAATCATGAGCCATATTTGTAATTAACTCTTTTTTTGAGCGCTCCATTTGTTCTTCAAATGCATATCTTTCCCTTAATGATTGTGCCATGAAATTAATGTGGTCAGCTAATTCTGTCAACTCATCTTCACCTTTGATAGAGATAGGACTCTCTAAATCTCCTCTAGAAATATTAGCTACCGATTGAGATATTTCATGGATATAGTTGATGCGGTCATTTGCTAGTCTAAAAAAAATAAACACAAACAGCATCATGGATATGAGAATCATAATCATAGCTAGTAAACTTTCTTCAAAGGGCTTTTCTTGATAAATACCTTCCATAAAGAGCAAATAAGGACGATTTTCCAAAATAAACGTTCGGTATACTAGATAATCATACACTCTAAATTCCATGCTTTGCATTTCATAAATAGCCTCTCCATTTTCATTGACAATGCGCACAAAATACTGGCTTTCTTTTCCAGATCGTTCGCTATTGATTACCTCTTCAATGGATGCTTCCTGCCCATAATAAATAATCTTCTCTATCAACCCGTCTAGCCATGCATTCGCTTCAATTTCTTCTTCTTGATAAGACTCTAGTTTGCTGGTCACATATATCCGTTGAACCATAAAATATGAGACGCCACCAAAT
>SKID01000324.1 GCA_007116605.1 Tissierellia bacterium | reverse complement strand
AAGAATACGAAAAAATCCAGAAGAAATGAATCTTTTACTTAAAAGGAGAAATCCTGAATTATCCATTGACCATATTGTGACTTATGATGAGAAGAGACGTCAATTGCTCCAAGAAGTTGAAGAAATGAAAGCAGAACAAAATAAGGTGTCTAAACAAATTCCATTACTTAAAAAAGAAGGTAAAGATGTTTCAGAAACACTAGAATCTATGAAAAATTTGTCTGTAAAGATTAAAGAATTAGATGTTTTAGTAAAAGATGTGGAGGATAAAATCCTAACAGCATTACTAGAAATTCCTAATGCACCTCATCCAGATGTAAAAGCAGGTTTTACAGAAGAAGAAAATACAGAAATTCGAGTCATTGGTAAACCGCCTATCTTTGATTTTGAAATTAAACCTCATTGGGATTTGGGGACAGCCCTGCAAATATTAGATTTTGAAAGAGCATCAAAAATAACAGGAGCAAGGTTTTCTATGTTTAAAGGACTGGGTGCAAAATTAGAGAGAGCCTTGATTAGTTTTATGCTAGATATTCATACGGAAGAACATGGTTTTACTGAAATTCTTCCTCCTTTTATGGTTAATCGTGAAAGCATGATTGGCACAGGTCAATTACCAAAATTTGAAGAAGATGTTTTTAAAATTAAAGATAAAGAATTTTATCTCATCCCAACTGCAGAAGTGCCAGTCACGAATATATATAAAGATGAGATATTAGACGAAAGCCAACTGCCTTTATATATGACTGCCTATACACCTTGTTTTAGATCTGAAGCAGGTTCTGCAGGACGAGATACAAGGGGCTTGATTCGAAACCATCAATTTGATAAAGTAGAAATGGTGATGTTAGCAAAGCCAGAAGACTCTTATCAAGAACTAGAAAAACTGACTGATTTTGCTGAAACCATATTAAAAAGACTGGGTTTACCCTATAGAGTCATTGAATTATGTACTGGAGACACCGGTTTTTCTTCAGCTAAAACTTATGACTTAGAAGTTTGGATGCCCAGTTATAACCGATATGTAGAAATTTCTTCATGCTCAAACTTTGAAGATTATCAAGCAAGAAGAGCAAACTTGAGATTTAGAAATGAATCAGGTAAAATAGAGTATCTACATACTTTAAATGGATCTGGTTTGGCAGTAGGTAGAACTTTTGCTGCTATTTTGGAAAACTATCAAAATCCAGATGGAAGCATTACCATTCCTGAAGGGTTAAGATCTTATCTTGGAGGAAAAGAAAAAATTGAGAATTAGAAAAACAACAAAACAAATCGTTATCTGGTTGATTGTCTTGCTTCAAATGACCACGATGACAGCTTTTGGTAATATTGACGTTAGCGAAAATATTAGAACTGCTTTAGTGGGTGATATGGATACGCTAGAAATTTTTTATGAGTATAATGCTGAAGAATCTGTTGAAATAGCCAGTGTGACTAAAATTATGACATATCTTGTGGCTAGAGAAGCGATTGAAGCTGGAAGAGTTAATTTTGACGATTTAGTGACTGTTTCTACTTATGCAGCTAGTATTCAAGGGAGTTCTTTTAATTTAAGAACAGGGGAAGAGATTCCTCTTAGAGTGTTGATGAATTCTATCATGATTGTTTCTGGAAATGATGCAGCAGTTGCTATTGCAGAACATGTATCGGGTAGCGAAGAAGCTTTTTTGGCAGAAATGCATCAAAAAGCTGAAGAATTAGGATTAGTAACAGCCCATTTTATCAATCCAAGTGGCATGCCCAGTGACACACAAGAATCAGATCAGAATAAAATGTCAGCTAAAGATTTGTTTTACTTATCTGCTTACTTATTAAAGAGATATCCAGATATTGCAGAAGTCACGATCCAGAGAGAAGTTACATTGCCAGAAAGAAATTTTACTAGAGAAGCTACAAATCCTTTGCTAGACAAAATGCCAGGAGTGGATGGACTAAAGACAGGATATACACATAAGGCGGGTTTATGTCTAGTTTCGACAGTTCCATATAGAGATGATCAAGACAGTTTGAAAGATCGTCGTGTGATTGCTGTCTTAATGGGAGCCCATAGCCATGAAGATCGTATCAATAAGTCTAAGACATTGTTAGAGTATGGACTTTATAATTACTTTATTGAGAAAGTGATTTCTGAGAATGAGTCATTAGGAACGATTAAAGTGGGCAATGCTTTGGAAGTTGATGTTCCTGTAGTAGCCTCAGAAGATTATTATAAGCTGGTCAGAACAGGAACGACTTTTAGAACAGAAATGAAATTCGATGAAGATATTAAAGCACCTATGGATAAAGGGACTGTTATTGGAAACTTAAATATTTATCTAAATAATGAAAAAGTCCATACCATTGCGGTTGTGACAGAAGTAAAGATAGAAAGGGCTGGATTTTTTACTCGAATATTCAGATTTTTAGCTAATTTGTTAGGTATTTAAAATAATCGCAAGATTTTCACATTTAGAATTGAGATTTGAGATCTTATGTGATATTAAGGATCAAATGGCATTCTCGCTGATTAGTATTTACCTCTTTGCTAGGGATCAAATCAGAAAGGATGAATATGTATCAATTGACTGCAGCGGGAATTACTTTTATGCTAATTCCCGTTCTGATAAAAAAGAAATTCAAGTTAAGTCAAACTATATTAATTACTGCATTGGTTTTAGCAATGGTTTCAGGGATAGGTGCTAGAGCTTCTTTGCGAGCCATTATGAGTGTTTTTACAACCCCTTCTTCTGTCAACACCATTTTAGTGGTAATGATGATAAATATTTTAGGAGGATTGCTTAAACATTACAAAATATTGGATGGTATTGTTGAAACCCTTTTGCAACTTATAGGTAGTAAACGTAATATTATTACGATTATTCCTGCCATGATTGGTATGTTGAGTATACCGGGTGGTGCCATATTATCAGCGCCTTTTGTCAACGAAATGGGTGAAGATATTCATCTTTCACCGCCAAGAAGAGCAGTTATCAACTTAGTATTTAGACATGTAACCATGTTTTTATTGCCTTTTAATACTACTTTTTTGATTATTCAAAGTACCATTCCAGATTTTAGGGTTAGTCTATTAATATTGATGAATAGTGTTTATGTGATAGGTATCGTGGCATTAGGCTATTTGTTTTTTCTTAGAGATATTGATGTTGGAAATCGTAAAGCACAAGATAGAAGCTGGAAGCAAGTGAAGCAATTATTAGTCTATACATCGCCCATTTATTCATGCGTTATCATCACAGGTTTGACAGGCGTTCCCTTTTCACTCTCCATGTTAGTGAGTATTTTTATTATTTACTTAATGAGTGACACGGAGCATTTTTTAAAACAAGTGATTAAGGCATTTGATAAGAATATGGTTTTCACAGTCGTTGCAGTTTTAATGATGCAAAGCATCATATTAGAAATGACAGATATGTTGATGGTTTTCAGCAATTTGTTTTATGCAAGCGACAATGTGTTTGTAATTATGGCAACTCTATTTATAACTTCTTTGTTTTTTGGTTTTATTTCAGGTTATAAATTAGCGGCATTAGCCATTACACTGCCTTTGGTGAATCAATTAGAAGGTTCGGTATTAATGATTCATTTATATGTGTATATCGCAAGTTGTTGTGCTTTTTTAGGATATTTTTTCTCGCCCTTACATTTGTGCCAAGCTTTTACAGTTCAAGTGATGAAAACCAATACTTTAGAATTATATCGAGAATATCGATGGTATGGATTGACATTAATGCTATTGTTAATTGTCACAATAGCCATTTTTATGATATTTATTTAAATAAACTATATGGAGTAAAGGCGTTATTCTAGTGTTTTTAATGCTTTCGTCTTGTTTTTATATAAACATATGTCGCCACTAACTCACGACTAAAGTCACGAGCATGCGTGGCGACTTTTCAATAGATGATTTTTTAAACATCAACAGGTTTTTAATAATAAAAAGGGCGTCTTGGCACAGTTTGTCATCAGATAGAGGAGATAGAAATTGTTCAATATCCACCATTGACAAAGCAGTGCTAATTCTGTAAAATCTTTAAGTGACTGTGCACCTGTAGCTCAGTAGGATAGAGCAGTGCCCTCCTAAGGCATGTGCCGGGGGTTCGATTCCTCCCAGGTGCACCATTTAATAACACAAAACTAAAATTTTTGTCCGATGACTCATTGTGCTAAGGCGGTCACTTCTTTAATGGAAGATAAGCACTATAGCGTCCCTGGATGACGATTTTTAAAATTTAGAGGCGTTTCAAATGCCATCTGAACATGAATGATCTGATGATTTCTATCATGTGTTGATAATAGACAAGTAAAACCCCGTGGAAGAGTGATTGAATACCTCATGCCGCGGGGTTTAAGTATAATTTAAAGATGTGTGTTAATGATTAATCAACATAGAAGTCGATTCCTAAAACACCCACAACTTCTCCATTGACAACAACTTTTTGACTAAAGCTTTGAACTTTTCTCATAGTCGTTGGGTCATCATAAATATCTGAAGACACATAATCCATTACCAATGCATCTTGGTAGAAAGGAAAATCTCTCGGATCATATCCTGGGGGAAGCTCTGTTTGGGGCCAAATCAACATATCGCCATCGTTACTAGCAAAATACACATATGCCGTATCAAAATAAATATAATCAATAAACTCTTCTATCTTTTCCGCTACTGTTTCAAAATCATAGTCATCTTCTAAATACCAAACGAAATCTTCTAAAATATAAACATAGTTATAATAAAAGGCACTATAATTGTCGTCTTCAAAATCGTAATAGTCATCATCCCAGGAATAATCAAAATCACCCATTCCAAATAGCAACATACCAAGTTGCTCCATTAAATCCATGCTGTTTTCTGGTGTAATTTCAGGGAAGTTAATCGTTGGTTTTGAGTAATTATACTTCAACACACCAGAGGTGTCCACTCTAGATTTAATATTTAGCATATCTTCCTCAACCACCATGGAAATCTTCATATCCATTAAGATTGGCTTGAAATCTTTATCATATCCCATAATATAGGTATAATCCATGTCATTCATGCTATTTTGTAATTCGTCTAAATCAAGAGCAGCAAGCATTTCTGAGCGTCCTTCTTGTATTTCTGCCTTAAATTCTTCAAAGGTGCCCAGGTCGTCATATTGATCATATTTTTTCAGGATATTATATAATGTTTCATCGGCGATGGCTTGTTCCATCATGACATCTATTACATCCACCATCATATCAGGTGTCATGGTCATCTTGATAGCCCTAGACTTAATAGATTCGCCGCCGATTAAAAACTCATGAGAGTCAATGAGTTCTAATGCGGTCTCATCAATAGCATCAACCATTTTACTATAATAGCCTGGCATCCACTGAACGATTAGTGTATCCATGTCTTTAATAATATTCTCATAAGTAAAAGTTTCATTTAAGTTTTCATAGGCAGTTAATTCATCCATAGCTGAAGATAAGTTTAAAACAATATATTGTGGAAGTAGTGGATACTTGACAATAATCTGTTCGCCATCAAAATAAGCTTCAATCGCCATAGACATACCGCTCATGTTAATATTGAAATTCATACCCATATGAGATAGAACTTGTTGCTTTGCCATTTGCAATGAGCCATTATATTCAATATTTTGAAACATTTGTATCATAGCAGCTGCTTCTGGATCAATGTCTCCTTCCATGGTCATATTCATTTTACCTTCAAATTCAACGGTATAATCCTGTAATGTAGCGCTTTGTTGAAAAATCTTGTCTAGTGTTTCCTTAGCGGTTAAATCAGGTTCTTTCTTTCCACATCCAGAGAATGTAGAGAGTAATAGTGCTATGATTAGCAAAATTAACGATAGTTTCAAGTATTTGTTTTTTTTATGCATAAAAACCTCCAATTTAATTTTAATCATTGTTAAAAAGGCAATCTATTGTCTTTTGTCTGGTGTCTAACAGTACTAAGTTGACCCTCTATACAAGTGGCAGATTAGAACTGTAGCATCCCTGGATAATGGTCTCTAACATTCAGGTGGCGCTACAAACCTCATCTGAATCCAAGAGTCATGTTGATATCCACCATCGACACATATAGCATACCTATTCAATTTTATCATTCTAACATGCTTGGAGGGTACATTTCAAGGTGTTTTCGGGAATGGATGACTGAAATCAGCAGAATGGTGACTGTTAGTGACGATATGCTTATTTTTAAACGCTATAGAGACAACAGAAAAACAGGACTGTCCCCATTGACAGCGTAGATGATAAATAATAAAATATTACAAAAAAGGAAATGAGATGGACGCTATAAAAGAATACTTATCAATGATTCATCACTCTATGGGTATCTCTGGATTTATTGTTTGCCAAGATGAAATCATCTATGCCTCCAATGAAAATCCGATTATTTGCAGGCAATGTCCTAAAGGTCTTTATCCTTTATGCGTCCAGAGTTGGAGATTAGGAAAAGAAATAGCAGAAAAATTAGAAGATCCTTATTATTATCAGTGCCCTTTATATTTAAGCTTAGTCATAATTCCAATAAAGAATGAGTCCTCGATAGGAGGAGACCCTTATTTTTGCTTGGGTCCTATTATTTTAGAAAGTGCTGAAACCTATTATCTTCAGACGACTCAAAATTTTAAGGATCATGTTAATCATGCTTTTAATATACAAGTGATGAGTGATTTTAAATTTCATCATTGCGGTAAGGTCGCATTATATACTATTATTGGTTACAATAAAAATCGTCCATCTACGAAGGCCTCTCATTTGATTCATGAAGAAGTAAGTCCAAATGCAGAAGTCCTAAAAAAGGCTTCTCATAACATGGATAATATTTATAGTTTAGAAAGTAAAATTTTACAATGTATTCAAGCGCTGGAAAGACAAAATGTATGGATGCTCATTAAAAGACTAATGAGCGTGATTCAAATAGAAGAAAATTTTAGCGTTGACAGAATCAAAAAGAAATTCATACAAGTATATTATCTTATTTATCGGCAAAGTATCGAATGTCATGTTAATCTTAATCAGGCAAATGAGCAAAACGACTTATTTATGAAAAGGCTTAGTCTCATCAATGATCTAGTAGAAATGGAGCGACATTTATTAAGTGCCATAGAAGATATGATTAATTTGATTGAGCAATCAAATCAATATAATCATAATATATTAGTTTATAAAGCACAGAAATATATAGACTTGAATTATTCACGCCCCATTACATTAGCAGAAGTCGCAACAGAGATGAATGTGAGTTATAATTATTTATCTAATCTTTTTAACAAAGAATCAAATATGAGTTTCAGCGATTATTTGCAAAATGTAAGAGTTAGTGAAAGCAAGAAATTACTTACTCAAACAGATGAGTCTCTTAGTCAAATAGCGATGGAAGTTGGTTTTGCAAACCAAAGCTATTTTACTAAAGTATTTAAGAAAACTACAGGAATTTCACCTGGAAAATATCGAAAACAACATGCAGGAGCGTAGGGAGAAATTTTAGCCTATGCTATTTTTTTATGATTTTTTATGTTAAGAGAGAGACTATTTCTCAAGATCGTTTTTTGAGATTAATTTGTAAATGGAGTAATTGAGTGGGTTGAAGAAAATAATATGTAAATAATACAAAGAGTCATAATATTTCATAAGAAATTGCATAATTTTAGGATTATACTATAATAAGAAAAATTTCATTGGAGGCTTAATAATGAAACAAAAGTTTGTTCCCAAAAGAGTGAAAACGTTCCCAGGTCCTGTTTCACCCGTTGTTATTGCAGGCGATTATGCTTTTCTTTCAGGACAAATCTCTATGCACCCTGAGACAGGAGAAGTGATTAAAGGGAGTATTGAGGAAGAAACCAAGAGAGTATTAGAAAATATTCAGCTCATTGTAGAAGATATGGGTCTATCATTAAATCATATTTTAAAATGTGATGTTTTTTTATTATCCATGTCAGATTTTGATGGTATGAATACCATTTACAAAGAATTCTTTACTGAAGAGTGTCCTCCAGCTAGAACAGCAGTAGCCATGAGTTTATGGGGGGACATGAAGCTAGAGATATCAGCGATAATTAAAATACAATGAGATAGAGAGGATGGATGGATTGAAGACAAAAGTAGATAAAAATCATATTCAAAATATCCATGATAAGACGGTTTGGATTTTAGAAAATGTGGGAATTGATTTTAATCATCAAAAAGCTTTAGAAATTTTTAAAAGTAAAGGGGCTAAAGTACAAGGACAACGGGTTTTTATTGATGAAAAGCTGTTAAAAGAAGGGTTATCAACAACAGTTAATCAATTTACATTAAAAGGAAGTAACCGGCAAGTGATTTTTGGTACTGGTAAAAGTGTCATAGCTAGTTCCTCAAAAGCAGTGTGCATATTAAAAGAGAATCAACCCAGTGACCCAACAATCGATGATTTTATAGCGATTCAGAAGTTAAACGAAACGAGTCAAGTTGTGGACATCGTTAATAGCCCAGCTATTATGATTAAGCAAATTGACAAAAAAAATGCAGCTAAGATTCAGACTGCATTAACATTGAAACATACAACAAAACCCATCGTAGGTTTTTGTTATACAGGTGATGAGGCACAGGATGCCTTAGAAATAGCAAAGGCGTTTTACGATACTGATAAGGATTACTATATTATGGGTGTGGGTAACATGATTTCTCCATTAATGTACCCTAAAGACCTTGTTGATGCCATGATGGTTTATGCTCAATATCGTCAGCCCCTTTGTTTATCTGCATGTTCTACTCCTGGTATTACTAGTCCTGTAACATTAGCAGGGACATTGGTACAAAATAATGCCGAAATTTTAGCAGGAATAGTCTTAATGCAATTAATCAGTCCTGGAACACCGCTTATTTATGGGAATATTTCTTTTGGTTGTGATATGCGTTATGGTTCACCTGCTATAGGAAGTATAGAAACAAATAAGATGATTTCGTATATTAAAGAGCTTGCTTCATATTATGATTTGCCCTGTCGCGCAGGAGGTTCATTAACCGATGCTAAAGAAATAGATTGGCAAGGTGGAGTCGAATCAGCCATGTCACTTTGGACGACTTTACATAATGGGATCGACTTTGTTTTTCATGGTTGTGGAGAGATGGATAGTTTAAATGTATTGAGTATGGAAAAATTTGTTTTAGACGAGGTATTGATTGAATCTATTCAAAGAAGCTTGGATCAAAAAATAGTCTATGATAGCGCTATTGATTTGGAAACGATTAAACGTGTTGGACCTGGTGGTGACTATGCTTATGAAATCCAGACAAGCGCTCAGTATCGAGAAGAGCATTTTATACCTGATTTATACAATCGTGAGCTATATGTTCATTGGAAAATTAATGGGAGTCAGTCTATTATAGATAATGCTAAAAAAGTAGTTCAACATCGCATTGAGACGTATCGACTTCCGAACTTAGACAAAAGACAAAAAGGAATCATAGAGAAAATATTAAGCAATCTGTAAATTAGATGGAGGAGAAATGATAAAACTAAGCGAACATGAAAAAAATATGTTGGCAGGACAGTATGGAAAGTTGAAACAAGTAGCATTAGAAAATATTATACGCTATGGTGAAGTACTAGGAGCAGAAGAATTGTGTCAGGTCACAAAAGCCACAGTTTTTTGCGGCAATCACAACTATTTGTCAGCCATTGATTCAGACAATCCCCATGAAGTCTTTTCAAGGTTAAACTTAGGTAAAAATGAAACAATACCATTTGATTCAACAGATGATCATTGCTACATCCAATCTTGTGTTGCACCTTGTGATCAGCATGATTACAAAGATTTCAACCAAACCAAAGAATTTTTTGATCAAAACACTAGGTTTTTAGAAATGGCAAAAGAGGCAGGTGTCACCATTGCAGGAACTTGTGCCCCTTATTTGACGGGTATGATTCCTATCCAAGGGGAACACTTTGTAACGACAGAATCAGGCATGACCATGATTGGTAACTCAATTTGGGGAGCCTGTTGCAATTCAGATGGTATTGAAGCAGCATTTTGGTCTGCAATCTGTGGCAGAACACCTAAATGGGGAAATCACATAAAAGATAATAGAGCTGCAAATTGTCATGTCATTGTTGAAGCCAATATAGAAACAATAACAGATTGGGATTTGTTGGGAAGAGCAGTAGGGTCTAAACTACCACCTAATGCAATTCCGGTTGTATCAGGTGAATTTAACAATGTTGATTTTAATAAATTGAGACAGTTTTTAACAGCAATAGCGGTCTATAGCAATTGTGAGCTATGTCATATAGCCGGTTTTACACCTGAAGCTAGAACTGTTGAAGATGCTTTCAAGGGTAAGGCATCAAAAGGAACTTACATTGTAACGGATGAGGATCTTGTGCATGCCTATCATCATACTTGTGCACCTGGTGAAGGTGAAATAGACTTTGTCAGTTTAGGATGTCCTCATTTTGATATTGATCAAATTAAAAGAGTAGCTAATTATTTAAAAAACAAAAAAATACATCCAAATGTTCACTTTATGGTGTGGACGGTT